>JAJRTC010000247.1 GCA_024278445.1 Nitrospirota bacterium | reverse complement strand
TTATAGTGGATGAGCTTTTGAGATTGGCAAAGAGGTAAAATGAAATTCAGACGAACGAAAAAACTGCACTTCGTCGGCATAGGTGGCTCCGGCATGAGCGGCATAGCCGAGATACTGCTTAACATGGGCTACTCTGTTTCAGGTTCCGACATGGCAGAATCTGAAGTCACACGGCATCTGAAAGAACTTGGCGCTACAATTGCCTTTGGGCATAACGCCAAAAACGTAAGCGATGCGGAGGTGGTTGTCATATCGTCTGCCATAAAACCTGAGAACCCTGAAGTGACAGAAGCAAAATCAAGGTTCATACCTGTCATACCAAGGGCAGAGATGTTGGCCGAGCTTATGAGGATGAAACACGCCATCGCCATCGCCGGGGCCCATGGTAAAACCACAACAACGTCCATGATTGCCGTAACGCTTACCAAAGGTGGAGTAGACCCAACCATTATCATCGGCGGCAGGGTAGACAGGTTTGGCTCTGGTGCAAAACTTGGCAAAGGAGATTTCCTCGTTGCCGAAGCGGATGAATCTGACGGTTCGTTCCTTAAGCTATACCCGACAATAGCGGTGGTGACCAATATAGACGCAGAGCATCTCGACCATTACGGTTCGTTTGAAAATTTAAAAAACGCATTTGTTGAGTTTATAAACAAAACCCCCTTCTACGGCGCATCCATTCTCTGCCTTGACGACCAGCACATACAGGAGATGATCCCCAAGGTAGAAAAACGGCTTTTAACGTTCGGCATAAACTCAAGAGCCGACGTAACGGCAAGAGACATAAAGTTTAGCCAACTCACATCTTCTTTCACTGTGGCCTTTAAGGGAAAAGAGGTAGGGCGCGTTACTATAAACATGCCGGGCATCCATAATGTTTGCAACGCCCTTGCGGCTATGGCGGTCGGCTTTGAGCTGGATATGGAGGTGGAAGATATAATCTCGTCGCTTGACGGATTTGCCGGAATAGACAGGCGATGCCAGGTGATAGGAGAAGTAGGAAACATCCTTATCGTAGACGACTACGGCCATCATCCTAACGAAATTTTAGCGACGTTGCGTTCTATCAAAGAGGGCTTTGGCAACAGGAGGTTGATAGTAGCTTTTCAGCCACACAGGTTTTCACGCACTAAAGATCATCTAAGCGAATTTCATACGGCGTTTTATGACGCCGACGAGCTTATCGTAACAGAAATATACGCGGCAAGCGAAGCGCCAATAGAAGGAATAACAGGAGAACTGATAGCAAAAGGAGCCTTGGAACATGGGGTTAAAGGGGCTCAATTCATACCAGACCTCGACGGCGTGACAGAACGCCTGTGCGAGATGGCAAAAGCGGGCGACATAATACTTACTCTCGGCGCGGGAAATATTTCCACCGTCGGCAAAAGGGTGTTGGCAAAACTTTCAGACAAGGCCGGAGGTTAGCTTGCGTGGTTATTTCGGAAAAAAACGTTCCGCTATGGGAAAAAACGACTTTCCGGATAGGAGGTTTGGCGGATACTCTTCTCTACCCGGAATCGGCAGAGGAACTTGCGGAGCTGATGAAAAAGAAGCAAGATTTTTTTATCCTGGGGGGCGGCTCGAACATCCTGGTTGCGGACAAGGGAATACGCGGGACGACCATAAGCCTTGCGCGAGGGTTTGCAGAATTGAAAATAGAGAAACAAGAGGATGGCTCAATAAAAATATTTTCAGGAGCAGGAACATCGCTAACGCAAACGTCGTCTACCATGATGAAAAACTCCATCGCAGGTTTGGAGTTTGCCTATGGAATACCGGGAACTGTTGGCGGAGCGTTGATTATGAACGCGGGTGCGTTGGGCGGAGAAATGCAAGACGTTGTGGAATCCGTAACCTTCGTGACGCTGGCAGGAGAAATAAAAACCTTGAACAAAAAAGAATGCGGGTTTTCGTATCGCTCGTCCGCTTTCCCGAAGGGGTGCGTTATAGCGGGGGCAGTGTTGCAACTTAAAGCGGGCGACAAAAAAAAGATACATGAAAAGATGAAACAGAACTATATGAACAGAAAATCTAAACAGCCCTTAGAACTGCCTAGTGCAGGATCTATTTTCAAGAACCCTGAAGGCGATTTTGCAGGAAGGCTCATTGAGGCGGCAGGTTTAAAAGGCTCGACACATGGCGGCGCAAAAATTTCTGAAAAACATGCAAACTTTATTGTGAACAGAGGCGGCGCAAAGGCGACGGACGTTATTTGCCTGATAGAAAAAATAGAAGAAACGGTAAATAAAAAGTTTGGAATCACGTTAAGACGGGAAATAAAACTTGCAGGTGCGTTTTAGCATGGATAGGGAAAAGTTGATTGGCAGACTATCGCAAATGAAAATAGGCGTAGTCATGGGAGGCCTGTCTAACGAGCGCGAGGTAAGCCTTGTAACAGGCTCCGCCGTTCTGGAATCCCTCAAAGGGATGGGCCTTGACTGCGTAAAGATAGACATGGAACGCAACTTTTTTGTTCAAACTAAAAACGCCGCTATAGACATAGCCATCATAGCGCTTCATGGCAGATACGGCGAAGACGGATGCGTTCAGGGTGCCCTTGAAATAATGGATATCCCATACACGGGCTCAGGCGTTATGGCAAGCGCCATCGCAATGGATAAACCTATGACAAAAATAATAGCCAAGGCCGAAGGGATAAAAACACCCGCATGGAACATTGTGGATGCCAACTCGTTTGAGCAAAATATGGAGGCTATAAATATCGCACCTCCCCTGATTGTAAAGCCTGCCGGCGGCGGTTCGTCCATAGGCATTTCAATTTGCAAAACGGCAAACGAGGTGGAAGACGCAATCAAAAAAGCCCTCGAAGAAGACAAAAAGGCGCTACTTTAAAAGTTTATTGAAGGAGATCTTTACACAGTGGGAATAGTAGCCGGGGCGCCTATGCCTGTTATAAGGATAGAAGCAAAAAACGGTTTTTATGATTATGCTCACAAATATACAGAGGGTGAAACCGAATACCACATCCCATCCGGCTTATCTCAAGAAGCCGAGACAGAAATAAAAGATGCGGCGCTAAAAATTCATAATGCGATAGGCTGTAGCGGAGTATCCCGATCAGAATTTATTATGGATAAGGATAAGCGTAGCTGGTTCCTTGAAATAAACACGATCCCAGGCCTTACCAAAACAAGCCTCCTGCCAAAGGCGGCGATGGCGGCAGGAATATCTTTTGACGATCTTACCCTTGCACTCCTTAACGAGGCGCTAAAAGATGGCTAGAAGAAAACCTAAAAAGAAAGAAGCGTTAAAAATAAATTGGCGGGCCATTGGCAAAACATTGGCATCGGTGATTGCCGTGGTGGTTGTAACTGCCGGCGCATACTTAGGCTCAATCGAGAGCTATAAATATTTCACGGCCTGCCCATATTTTAATATCGACAAGCTCAGCGTAACAGGACACAGGGCGGTTAGCGAAACCGATATCATGAAAACTATCGGGCCGATCCTGGGGCGCAACACTTTTGCGCTCAACATAACGTCTATAGGAGAGATGTTAAAAGCAAATCCGTGGATCAAAAACGTTGAAGTAAAAAGAATTTTGCCATCAACACTTAACATTCGCGTTATTGAGCGGGTGCCTGTTGCAATTGCGGTCATATCTGGCATGTGGTTAATAGATGAAGATGCCGTGCTATTGAAAAAAATAAGCTCTGCGACAGATTTCGATTTGCCAAAACTGCGCGGGATAAAAACAGATGCAAAAAAAATAAAAGCAGGTGCGTCTATTGGCAGGGAACAAATAAAACCTGCCCTGGACGCTATCGCATGGCTCGACGGATACAGGCTGTTCGGTTCGCGTCTCATAGACAGCGTAAGCCTTAAAAGCTCCGACAGGTTAAAAATAGCCTTCAAGGATTCGGAAACACAGGTAATCGTCCCGCGAAAAAAATGGACTGATGAAATAGAGCGATTGTTTGTCGTAGATTATCTGCTAAGGGAAAAAGGCGAAAGAATAGAATCGATAGACCTTACATTTGACAACAAGGTAATAGTTACACGGCCACAAGCATGACATTAGCGTAACTGGAGAAGAGGGATCTCATGGCGAAGGACAAAAATATAATTGTCGGGCTTGACATAGGCACAACTAAAATTTGCTGTGTCATAGCGGAATCTGGCAGTGACGGGTTGGACATAATCGGCATAGGAAGCCACACGTCGCTAGGTTTAAGAAAAGGCGTGGTTGTAAATATAGACGCCACTGTAGAGGCTATCAAGAGCGCCGTTGAAGAGGCTGAGACAATGGCAGGAATAGAGATAGAATCCGTTTATGTCGGCATTGCGGGCGGGCATATAAAAGGAATCAACAGCCACGGTATCATCGCCATTAAAGGTGGAGAGGTGACGCAACAGGATGTAGACCGCGTGATAGAAGCGGCGAAAGCTGTGAACATACCGATGGATCGCGAGGTTATCCATGTTATCCCCCAAGAGTTCGTCGTAGACGAGCAGGACGGAATATTAAAACCCGTAGGCATGAACGGCGTAAGGCTTGAAGCCAAGGTTCATATCATCACGGGCGCGGTAACATCGGCCCAGAATATCGTACGCTCCGTTAACAGGGCGGGCCTTGAAGTTAACGACATCGTGGTAGAACAACTAGCCGCCTCAGAGGCCACGTTGGATTTTGACGAAAAGGAGTTGGGCGTAGGGCTTATAGACATGGGCGGCGGCACTTGCGACATCGCCATGTTTTTAAACAGCGCTATTAAAAGCACGTCGGTAGTGGCGTTGGGCGGAGCAAATATAACGAATGATATAGCAATAGGCCTTCGCACACCTAACCACGAAGCTGAAAAAATCAAACGGATGTATGGTTGCGCCACAACCGCCATGGTTCCTGAAAACGAAATGATTGAAGTGCCAGGAGTGGGCGGCAGGGAACCCAGGCAACTTTCACGCAGAGTGCTGGCAGACATAATAGAACCCCGTGTGGCGGAAATTTTCATGCTGATAAAACGGGAAATAGAACTTTCCGGGCTTATAGACAAGATAGCGTCTGGCATTGTTATAACGGGCGGAACATCTATCATGGACGGAATGCCGGAGATAGCGGAAGCCGTGTTTGACTTGCCGGTACGGCGGGCATCCCCCCAAGGGGTGAGCGGGCTAACTGACCTTGTAGACAGCCCGTTATACGCAACCGTTGTTGGGCTTGTGCTACATGGTGTAAAAGACAAGGAAGCAGGCACCCGCAAACCATTAAGCGGCAGGCGCCTTTTCGACAAGATATTAGACAGGATGAAGGAATGGGTATCCGACTTTTTTTAGCAGGAGCCTGAACAATAAAAAACAACGAAGTTTAAAAAGCTTCGGTAAAGATTTTAAATTTCAAGTTTTAGGATTTAACGGAGGATGAAAAATGAAAGACGCAGATTACAAAGACGATCATGTGATTTTCGATTACACAGACCAGGTTGAGGAGGAAAACTTCGATGCCAAGATAAAGGTTATAGGAGTAGGCGGAGGTGGCGGCAACGCCGTGCGTTCCATGGTTGAACAGGGAATAAGCGGCGTTGAGTTCGTAATCGCAAACACAGACGCGCAAGCTCTTCGTTCTTCACCCATTCCGCAAAAGCTACAGATTGGAAAACTTCGCACAAAAGGTTTAGGCGCAGGAGGCAAACCAGAGGTAGGCCAGGCGGCGGCGCAAGACGATACCGAAGCCATAAGGGAGAGCATTAGCGGAGCCGACATGGTTTTCGTAACGGCCGGCATGGGTGGCGGAACGGGAACAGGAGCGGCCCCTATAATAGCCTCTATAGCAAAAGAGATGGGTGCCCTTACCGTGGGCGTAGTAACCAAACCTTTCACTTTTGAAGGTAAAAAAAGAATGCGTAACGCAGACCACGGTCTTCGTGAATTCAGGAAAAGCGTTGATACGCTCATAACGATACCTAACCAACAGCTATTATCGTTTGTTGGCAAAAACACGCCATTGGCGCAAGCCTTCACCGTGGCCGACGATGTTTTATGCAAGGCGGTAAAAGGGATATCCGAGGTCATAACGGCTCCCGGGCTTATAAACCTTGATTTTGCCGATGTAAAAACGATAATGGGCGCAAGAGGAATGGCGCTAATGGGAGCCGGCATGGGAACAGGCGAAGACCGTGCGGTTGAAGCGGCCCAGAACGCCATTAACAACCCACTGCTGGAAGATTCCTGCATCGACGGCGCACATGGCATTCTTATAAACATCACAGGCGGGCCAGACCTTACCCTGTATGAGATAAACGAAGCCGCGTCTCACATCACAAACGCCGCGTCGCATGACGCCGAGATAATTTTTGGCGCGGTCGTAGACGAGAGCATGGGCGAAAAAATATCCGTCACGGTTATCGCTACGGGTTTCAGGAGCA
>JAJRTC010000246.1 GCA_024278445.1 Nitrospirota bacterium | reverse complement strand
TATTTTATAACGATGGTCTTCCCTTTGAAGACACGCATATATGGCAGAGCCTCAACGAGAGCATCTGCCTTGCCAACTAACTGTTCAAGTATCAAGCCGTCTTCCATTTTCAAATTTCACCTGTTAAAAAGAAACTGAAGACAGAATAGCGTATTCAGGGGAAATGTTTCTACACCCCTTTAAATAAAGGTTGCGCAATTTAAGGCGCGTATTATTTAAAAATATAAATCACGCGACAGGCCCCCACACTCCTTTTAAAACGCGCTCCAGAATTTTACGGTCGAGCGCATTGTTTGCAGGAGAACCTGCGCCTGGTTCTTTTCCGTTTCGTGTAAGAAGCCTTGCCACAGCACTATCACGCTTATACACACCGCCCATGGCATCCATTTCCGTAAACCGTTTTGACGCGATGCCTGAAAAATTCATAAAACTTCCATCGTTTAATCTTTTATGCTTTCCCATAACCTCTCACTTTAAATCGTTCTTGATGTCATACTTTTTAAGTAACGCCCTTGGGTGTGCGTCGTCATAAACTTTCATGAGCCGCTTTAAGCTCACATGCGTATACTTCTGCGTTGTGGAGAGGTTTGAGTGCCCTAACATCTCCTGAATGGCGCGAAGGTCTGCGCCGTTATCTAAAAGATGGGTTGCAAAAGTGTGGCGAAGTTTGTGAGGCGCAACAGGCCTGTCCATGCCGGATGAGATGGCACGCGCCTTTACTATGGAGTGGATGGAGCGCACGGAAAGACGTTTTTGCCATCTGTTAAAAAAAACAGGGGTGCCGTGAGTGTCACTTTTGGCCTGTGGATTTTGCTCAAGCAACCGTAGCAAAAGCGAACCTGCGCGGGAACCGAAGGGAACAACGCGGTCTTTCCCGCCTTTGCCGTGGATGGTTACAAGCTTCCTGTCAAAATCAATGTCCTGAATACTTAACGAAGCAACTTCCGATGCGCGTGCGCCGGTGGCGTATAAAAGCTCAAGGATAGTTTTGTCACGCAGGTTTAACTTAAGGGATGGGGCGTCTAACAACGCGAAGACTTCGTCGGGTGTCAAAAAGTCTGGCGTGGTTTTAGGCTTTGAAGGAGCGGGAACTTCTCTTGCGGGATTGGATTTTACAACCCCTCTCAAATTGAGGCTTTGAAAAAAAGAGCGCAGGGTTGAAAGTTTTCGTTCTATGGCGCCGGGGGCCAACCTGCGCTTGTGCAGAGAAACGAGAAACTTCCGAATTTGAGTGGAATTTATGGATGCGAGTTTTTTTTGGGTGGAAGAATCACCCCAAAACCCTGTTTCACGCAGAAAGGCGAAGAACTGACGCAGATCAACGGCGTAGGCACGCAGAGTGTTGGGCGAGGCGTTTTTTTCAACCGTCATATGGTCTAAAAACAGCTCAATGAAAGAGCGTTCCGGTAGATTATCCTGTTCTTTACTTGCCATAGCACCTTAGGGAAGCAAGATAAATACCATTTTTGGGGAGTTTTTTTATTTTTCTATCTATTTGAATTTACAGGAGTTTCTATCAACGCCTCGATGCGTCATAAAAAAACATCAAATTACGCGGCAAATCACCAATTTCAAGGGTAACTACTTTTTTTGAAAGCAACTGTGGATTGCAACATCTACAAGCAACTCGTGACATAAAAACGACCGCCAACAGTTATCAAAAGCCCAGTACGGCGAAAAATCATGGCCATTAACGGTGCGACATTATCAAAGTCTTCGCCACCCGAAACTCCCAAAACATAAAATCGCCATTTTTTTGGCACCACACAAAAGGGGGTATTTTTATTGACAATTTGATATAATTAACATACTATTCAGTAAAATTAGGCAATATTTTTATATAAATTACATCAAAGTATGCATTATTTTGGTGTAATTGCATAAAAAAATACATAGGTATAAATATGGCCGAATACGTAATACCCGTTGACAATCCACCCCTTATTTCGATACGATTACTCTTGGGTGTCATAAAGTGTCAAGAAGTGTCAGAGGTTGATTATGTTCATAGGCCGTCACGATGTAAGCGTGGATCCGAAAGGCAGGATACACCTTCCCGCAAAAATACGGGACGCGTTAAAGAAAAGCTATGCGCCCCCTTTCATAGTCACGATTTCCGACAGGTGCCTTACGGCACATCCTGCAAAAGAGTGGCTCGAAAAATACGAAGTGTTGGAGAGGGAAGCACGCACACCGGAAGAGGGCGACCTTCTGCGGGCTATAACGGAAAATGCAGAGGAAGTTCCTATAAAAAACGGACGGATCCTGATTTCTTCAAGGCTGAGGAAATATGCGGGGATAGAGCGCAACATTGTGATAGTGGGGCGGATAAAAAAAATCGAGATATGGTCGGCCGATTGTCACGAAAAAGCGACCGCCGGGCTTTTGCCGAAAGATCTCTCAAAGAAACTTCGCGAACTGGGTTTTTAGGAGCCGGTTCGTCTCTTTTTTATTTGCGAAAATATAAAACTGCGTAACAAGGGAAAAGGGCCAAGCTTGAAACATCTTCCGGTTTTGCTGGATGAAACACTCAAGCTTATTTTAAGGCCGCAAACAGAGGTTGTTGTAGATGCAACCATTGGCGGGGGCGGCCATGCCGAGGCGATTATGAAAGAATCGAACGTTAAACTTCTCATCGGGCTTGACCATGATATGGAAGCGGTTGAGCGGGTACGCAGGCGGCTTGCCCCTTTTGGAGACCGGATAAAAGTTACGAAGTCCAATTTCGCTGATATCGACATAGCGCTCGACAGGCTAAACGTAAAAAAGGTAGATGCAATCTTGATGGATCTGGGAGTCTCCTCATTTCATTTTGACACGGGCGAAAGAGGCTTTTCATTTCGGTTAAACGGGCCGCTTGACATGAGAATGGACAGGGAGCAAAAACTCATGGCGAGCGACCTGGTAAACGGTGCCAGCGAAAATGAGCTTGTAAGGATTTTTCGTGAATATGGAGAGGAGAGGCGGGCCACGCGAATTGCAAAAGCGATACTGAAAGAGCGAGCGGTTAAACCGATAATGGAGACCGTTCATTTAGCCGCTGTTGTGGAATCTGCGGCTCCTCGCAATGTGCGAGACCGTTATGCGATTCATCCTGCCACCCGAATATTTCAAGCGTTGCGGATAGCCGTTAACTCAGAGCTTAAAACCTTGAGCCAGGCGATAGAAAAAGGAGTTAACAGGCTTGAAGCGGGTGGAAGGATAGGCATCATCTCCTTTCATAGTCTGGAAGACAGGATAGTAAAGCGGTCGTTTAACGATATGACCAAACATTGTGTGTGCCCGAAAGATTTCCCGGTGTGCGTGTGCGGGAGCCCCGGGCAAATAAAAGTTTTAACAAAAAAGCCGATATGCCCTGGTAATGACGAAGTAGAGCGTAACCCCAGGGCAAGGTCGGCCAAGCTTCGCGTAGCGGAGAAGCTGGCCGCTTAAAGAAACGATACGGCGTTTTTACTTATGTTGCCATTGCACCATAAGTAAAGGCAAAACAGGACAGGAGCGCAGGTTGTTTACCTTCGGACGGAAAAAGATAAAGCTACAGGCCAAGAGTGTGGCGTTTTACGCCATTTCTGTGTTTTTTTTACTTGTATCGGCAATCGTATATATCTACCCGTCGATCTGCGTCACAAACCTTATGTATGAATACTCAGGTCAGCTAAAAACGTTATCGGAAGTTCGCGAGCTCAACACAAAAATGAAACTGGAAATAGCCGCTCTTCGCTCTTACGATTTTATCGAAAAAAGAGCGGTGGAAAAGCTCGGTTTCGTTTTTCCGGCTCCAGACCAGGTGGTGATAATTGCGAAAAGGTAAAAAGATTAAAAAAAAGACGATTAACTGGCCGCCGCGTGCCAGAAGAAAAAATAACATGCGCCCTCAAGCTCTTATAGTCGGCTTTATGTTAATCGCAGGCACGGTAGCTGTAACGGCGCGTTTGGCTCAAGTCATGTTTTTTGGCGACTCGCGCATAGAAAAATTTTCTGCAAGACAGCGTGCAGGTTCCGTAAACATCCATCTGCCAAGAGGAGTGATCTACGACCGGAACATGAACGAGATGGCGGTATCGGTAGACATGCGGTCGGTCTATGTAAACCCTCGAAAAATAAAAGACCCCGCAAAGGTTAGCGTAGCCCTTGCCAGCCTTCTTAAACCTGCCAACCGAACAGACATAAGGAAACTTGCAAAAAGAATTGAACGCTCAATAAAAAGCCGCAAAAGAAAAAGTTTTATCTGGGTTGAGCGCAAAGTTTCTGAAGCAACGTATAGAAAAATAAGAAAGGCGAACCTTACGGGCGTCGGTTTTGTGAAAGAGGCTAAACGTTTCTATCCAAAAAGAGATATTGCCGCCAAAATTATCGGCTTCTGCGGAATAGACAACCAGGGGCTGTATGGCCTCGAATATTATTACGACAAGGAGATAGGGCCCAAGACATCACGATTTAACGTTGTAAAAGACGCCTTGGGTCGCCCGATTTCCATGCCCGACGCGGTAGCCATTTTCGAGAAATCGGCCCCATATGATTTGGCCCTCACTATCGACGAGAGAATACAATACATAACGGAAAAGGCTTTAGAGCGGCAGGTTAAACGCTTTCACGCCAAGGGTGGCGTTGCCGTGGTAATGAACCCCGTAACGGGCGATATTCTCGCCATAGCCGAACAGCCCAAATATAACCCGAATAACTACGCTAAATATACCGCTGAATGGTGGAAGTCAAAAGCTGTCTCAAACGCTATAGAACCAGGCTCCACCTTCAAGCTTTTCGTAGCCGCCTCCGCGCTTGAGGCAAACCTTGCAAGCCCTGATGAAACTATAGACTGCGAAAACGGACGTTATAAAATTGCGGGCAGATATTTTAAAGAGGCGCAAAACCATAAATATAACCTGCTCACGGTGTCTGAAATAATCGAGAAATCAAGCAACATAGGCACAATAAAAATTGCAGAAAGACTAGGAGCCGAACGCCTCATAAGCGGCCTTAAACTTTTTGGTTTCGGTTCTAAAACCGGCATAGACCTGCCAGGTGAATCAGCAGGGCTTTTGCGTGGCACGTCCGACTGGTCGTCATGGTCATTGCCCTCAATTTCGTTTGGTCAGGAGGTTGCCATAACCCCCGTTCAACTTGTTACGGCGCTAAGCGCGTTTGCAAACGGCGGCTACATAATTCGTCCGAGAATAGTAAAGGCCTATTATCGCAACGGCAAACTTGAAAAAACCTTGCCTTCAAAAATCATCCGGCGAGCTATCTCGAAAAAAACGGCTCTTGCCATAACGGAGATGATGGTGGGCGTTGTTAAACATGGCACAGGCAAACGTGCGGCTGTTCCGGGGTTCACCGTGGCAGGAAAAACCGGCACGGCCCAAAAGGCGGACCCTGGCGGCGGGGGATATTCGAAGGATAAATTTATCGCTTCATTCGCAGGTTTTTTCCCTGCCGAAAAACCGAGGCTGGCTATCGTTGTCATAGTGGATGAACCGGAAAAAACTATTTGGGGCGGTTCTGTTGCGGCTCCGGCTTTTTCCGAAATTGCAATCCGCTCTGCGAGAATACTTAGGATTCCGGGAACTGAAACGGAAGTATATGAAATCGACTGGAAAAAGATGATGGACGGAAACGTTGCGGAGACAGAAACACAAGAGAGAAGCGACTTCTCGGCCAAGGCTCGCATAAACAGTTCTGAACAAGACGGAGCCTGAACGAAAATGACGGAAGGAGTAAGTGACAGCGTGAAGGATCTTAAGATCATTGGCGCAAAGCCCGGGATCATAGAGGGGATATGCTACGACTCAAGACGAGCGACCCCCAACTGCGTTTTCGTAGCTATAAAAGGAGAAACCGTGGACGGGCACGATTTTATTCTGGACGCTATACGCCACGGGGCAACTACAGTTATAGCCGAAAGAAAACCTTCCAGCAGGATACCGTCGCGCGTTACATTCGTGCTAACCAACGATTCGAGGGCGGCACTTGCCAAAATGGCAGACTATTTTTACAATTCGCCATCTGAAAAACTTCATGTGATAGGCATAACCGGCACAAACGGCAAAACCACGACTTCATACATCATCCAGTCGATAATGAAACAGGCGGAAAAGCCTTGTGGCAGAATCGGCACCACGGGCTACGACCTTTTGGAAACATCTCTTGACGCCATAACGACGACCCCTGAATCTCTCGACCTGCAAAAGATGATGTCAAAACTTGTAAAAGCCGGGGCCAGCCATTTGGCGCTTGAAGTTTCGTCGCACGCACTTATACAGCGCAGGGTAAACAACGTAAAGTTCAATACGGTGGTTTTTACAAATCTTACGCAGGATCACCTCGATTATCACGAGAACATGAAAGAGTATTTTTCCGCCAAGGCAGGCCTTTTCATAAAGTTTGCCCCAAAGGTGGCGGTGATAAATACGGATGATGAGTATGGCAGAAGAATAGCCGAGATAACGAAGTCCGAAAAAATAACGTATGGCATTGATAACCCAGCCGATTTCATGGCAGAAAATATACGGGTAGAGAAAAAATCTGTTTCCATGACGATTAAAACACCTAAAGGCGACATGGAAATAACATCATATTTAGGCGGCAGATATAACGTGTATAACATTTTGGCCGCTTCCGCCGTGGCCGTCTCCGAAGGCGTAGACCTTGAGCAGATAAAAGAAGGCGTGGAAAACCTTAAAAACGTGCCAGGCCGGATGGAACGGGTAGACGAGGGCCAGCCGTTTATCGCTATTGTCGATTTCGCCCACACGGGCGACGCACTAAAAAACGTTATCAAGGCCGCAAGGGAACTTACAAAAGGCAAAGTGATAACAGTCTTCGGATGCGGAGGTGATAGAGACAAGGGGAAAAGGCCCCTTATGGGCGAATCCGCATGGAGACTCTCAGACAAAATCGTCGTTACGTCCGACAACCCCAGAACCGAAAAACCGAGAGAAATAATCGAAGACATCCTGAAAGGGATAAAGGAAAAAGATAACCCGCAGGGTGAAATGAAAATTGAACCAGACAGGAGAGAAGCTATTCGCATGGCCGTAATGCTGGCAGAACATGGTGACCTTGTGCTGGTGGCCGGCAAGGGGCATGAGAATTATCAAATCATCGGGACAAAAAAAAACCATTTCGATGACAAAGAAGAGTTAAGAGAGGCGATTGGCAAAAGATATGGCTGAGTTCGACCTTAAAGAAACAGCAAAAGCCGTTAAAGGCAGGCTCGTTGGCGGCCGCGCAAAAAAGGCTAAAGGTGTGTCTATCGACACGAGAACAATAACCAGGCGAAACCTTTATATCGCGATAAAGGGTGAAAATTTCGATGGTCACGATTTTGTTGGCGACGCATGCTCAAAAGGTGCTGTTGCGGCTATTGTCTCCCGTCCGGAACTTTCAAAAGAGTTCCCCAATAAAACCTTTATCGTTGTAGACGACACACTTGACGCGTTGCAAAACCTGGCGGCATGGAGACGGCGCCAGATGAAAAAGCTGTTGGTTGTCGGGATAACCGGTTCAAACGGCAAAACAACCGTGAAGGAAATGACGGCATCCATTCTCTCCTGCAAATACAAAACACTTAAAACCGAAGGGAATTTGAATAACCATATAGGTGTTCCGTTAACGCTTCTCAAACTTAAGCCGAGCCACGAAGCGGCGGTGATAGAAATGGGGATGAACGCCCAAGACGAAATAGCTCTCCTCACAAAAATAGCAAAGCCATCAATAGGCGTGATAACGAATATAAGCCCCGCCCATATCGGCAGATTTGCATCGCTTGCAAAAATACGCATGGCCAAGGCAGAGTTAATCGAGAACATGCCCAAAACAGGAAAAGCGGTTCTCAATGCAGACGATCCTAACAGCAAACCGTTAATCGAACACGCAATGCTAAAAACCAGAACGTTCGGGAAAAATCCGTTGGCCGACGTTTCACTTGTAGATTCATGGAAAAACGGCGGAGCAGGTCAATGGGCCTCGGTTTATTTCAAGGGCAAAGAGATTAACGCGCACATTCCACTTGTTGGTGCCCACCAGGTAGAAAACGCTCTTGCGGCAATAGCTGTAGGGACATTCGCCTCTGTTGATTTAAAAGATATAACAAAAGGGCTAAACCGCGTAAAACCAGCACCGATGCGGATGGAGCCAAAAATTCTGTCTAACGGCGCTTTTGTTTTAAATGATGCATACAACGCAAACCCAGCGTCTACAGAGGCGGCACTTATAGCCGCAAGCGAATTAAAAGGAGACGGGCGTCTGTTTTTTGTTTTTGGCGATATGAAGGAACTTGGCAAAAAGGCCGAGGCCGCCCACAAGCGCATAGGAAAAATTGCGGCAAAAGCAGGTGTAAACAGCATATACACGCTTGGCACTAAAACCACGTTTACGGCAAAAGAGGCAAAGCAGAAAGGGGTTCGCGCAACACACGCTAAATCTCACGACCAGATAGCGTTAGCGCTTATAAAAACTATACGCGCAAATGATGTCGTTTTAGTAAAAGGCTCAAGAAGCATGACAATGGAAAAAGTGGTTAACCGTTTAATCGAGCTTGCGAAAGGATAACCCACGATGCTCTACCACCTGCTCTACCCTTTGCACGACACGTTCTCAGCGTTTAACGTGTTCCGCTACATAACGTTCCGCTCGATCTACGCCGTTATAACCGGGCTCGTAATAGCGTTCGTTATGGGGCCGTGGCTTATACGGCGTTTAAAAGAAATGCAGATAGGCGAGCGAATTAATATAGACGGCCCTCAAAGCCACCTTGCAAAAGCGGGCACACCCACGATGGGCGGGGTCATGATAGTAACGGCCCTTGTTATCCCTACGCTTCTTTGGGCTGACCTTGCCAACAGCTATGTGTGGATAGTGCTGGTAAGCGTTATTCTGTTTGCGCTGATAGGTTTTTACGATGACTACATCAAACTTATCGGCGGCAAAGGGATAAGCGGCAAGGCAAAACTCGTTCTTCAGTTTATGGCCGCTTTTGTCATAGTGATGGCGGTTTACATTTCACAAGGTGGCGACCCTTCTGTAACAACCGTTCATTTCCCGTTTCTTAAAAAGTTTCATCCGGACTTCGGGCTGTTATATATCCCCTTTGCCATGCTGGTGATAGTCGGCGCGTCAAACGCCGTAAACTTGACCGACGGGCTGGACGGGCTCGCCATAGGCCCGGTGATAATATCGTTCAGCGCGTATATCATAATCTGCTACGTCACAGGGCACGCCAAGTTTGCAGACTATCTTAATATCCCGCACATAAGAGAAGTGGGCGAAGTAACGGTGTTTTGCGCGGCTGTCGTTGGCGCATCTTTAGGGTTTCTCTGGTACAACTTCTACCCTGCAATGATATTCATGGGGAACACAGGTTCTACGGCCCTGGGCGGAGCGCTTGGTGCCGTCGCCATCATGACCAAGCAGGAGATTATCCTTGTGGTGATAGGAGGCATATTCGTGGTGGAAGCCATTTCGGTTATCCTGCAGGTTTTCTGGTTTAAATCCACAGGCAAAAGACTTTTCAGAATGGCGCCAATCCACCACCATTTCGAGAAGTTAGGATGGCCAGAACCGCAGGTTATCATAAGGTTCTGGATAGTGGCGGTGATACTTGCGCTTCTCTCGCTAAGCACATTAAAACTGAGGTAACGGATGATTACGGATTTTGCTAACAAAAAGGCACTTGTAATAGGCCTTGCGCGCACGGGAGTTTCTGCCGCGAAACTGCTATCGAAACTCGGCGCTACCGTTACCGTTACCGACATGAAAAACGAGAGAGCGCTAAAAGATTTTTCATCTTTACTGCCAGAGGGAGTTAAAAAAATGTTTGGCGGGCATGACGGGGTTTCCGTAGCCGACTATGACCTGGCTGTTATAAGCCCCGGTGTTCCGTGGGATACGCCACTGCCAGCATCTATACGCACGGCAGGGGTTGAGCTTATCTCAGAGGTTGAGTTTGCGGCAAGGCTTATTAAAAAACCTTTGATCGCGGTTACAGGTTCTAACGGCAAAAGCACAACAACAACGCTTATAGGCCTGATGCTAAAGACGGCAGGTAAAAAAGTATACGTCGGCGGAAACATCGGCCCACCTCTTTGCGATGCTGTCGGCGGTGATTACGACTGGATAGTAGCTGAGATATCTAGCTTTCAGTTAGAAGGAATAAAAACTTTCAAGCCACGCATAGGGCTTATCCTGAACATAACCGAAGATCATTTGGACAGGCACACAACAGTGTCGGCCTATGTGGCGCTCAAAGCCCGCGTTTTTGAAAACATGGGTAACGGCGACACACTGATACTAAATGGTGACGACAATAAAAGCTGTACGCTCGCTTTGCCTGAAGACGTGAAGATTATAAAATTCTCTCACGCACATCATTCAAGTTCTTGCGCATGGATAGAAAATGGAAAAGCCATAGTGCAGGTTGACGGCCAGCGCATGGAACTTTTTGCGCTTGCCGACCTTAAAATTTCTGGAGCGCACAACGTAGAGAACGCCATTTCCGCAGGGCTTGCCGCGCTATCGGCAGGAGTTACGCCCGATACCATACGAAACGTCATTCGCTCCTTTAAAGGATTGCCGCACAGGATGGAACCGGTTGCGACCATCGATAACGTAGCCTACATAAACGATTCCAAGGGCACCAATATAGATGCCACGCTAAAATCTATCGAAGGCTTCAATAAAAATCTTGTTCTTATCGCTGGCGGGTCAAACAAAGGGGCAGATTTCTCACCATTGGCGATGGCAATATCAAAACATGCAAAAGGCGTCGT
Organism: Nitrospirota bacterium; assembly: GCA_024278445.1. Lineage (GTDB taxonomy): Bacteria > Nitrospinota_A > UBA7883 > UBA7883 > JAJRTC01 > JAJRTC01. The sequence continues at coordinate 2,372 of JAJRTC010000246.1, read as the reverse complement.
TCTGATCGGTGAAACCGCAAAAGCCATAAAAAAAGAGTTGGGCTCATTTGAACGGGTAGAAATAGCGAGCAGTATGAAAGAGGCCGTCATAAAGGCATCTCTACTCGCCAAAGCCTGCGACACAGTTCTGTTATCCCCGGCTTGCGCAAGTTTCGATATGTTCAAAAACTTTGAAGATCGCGGCGACGCGTTCAAAAAAAGTGTGACCGATCTCACGGGGGGTGATTGAAGATGCCTGTTAAAAGACGGCCCGACATGTGGATCATAGCTCTCACTGCCACACTCTTGCTTATCGGCATTGTGATGATCTACTCAAGCTCCGCCGTGATGGCCGCAGAAAAATATGGAGACCCTTATTTTTTTCTCAAGCGGCAGATCATCTGGGCAATCATAGGCGTCACCGGAATGTTTACCATGACGATGATCGACTATCGCATCTTGAAACGTTATGCGTATATCATATACGCCGTTATCATAGCCGTTCTTATAGCGGCGGTTGTGCCTGGAATCGGGCATGAGGTGAACGGGGCCCAGCGTTGGATAAAAATAGGGTTTTTCACTTTCCAGCCGGCTGAGTTTGCCAAAATCGGCTTAATAGTTTTTTTCGCCGCAATCCTATCTAAAAAAGAAGCGGAGGGGAAAATAGCTGACCCTGTGTTCGGATACCTCCCCTGTCTTTTAGCGCTTGCCATCGTTGTTCTGCTAATACAGTCACAGCCTGATTTGGGTAGCGCGGTCATCATCGCTATCGTAAGTTTTTTCATGTTCATGATAGCCGGAGTGCGCAAAACGCACCTTGTGTCCACGGCTCTTTTTGTTCTGCCATTTTTGATCGTCGCAATATATAGCGTAGACTACAGGCGAAGAAGGATCGTATCCTTTCTAAACCCGTGGGACGACGCGTCAGACTCAGGCTACCAGATCATCCAGTCCTTCGTAGCTTTAGCTGGCGGAGGAGTTTTTGGAACCGGGCTGGGCGCAAGCCAGCAAAAACTTTTTTTCCTGCCGGAACCGCATACTGACTTTATCTTTTCCATAATAGGTGAAGAACTTGGGTTTATCGGTGCCTTTACAGTAATCATACTTTTTTCAGCCTTAACATGGCGCGGTTTCCGCGTGGGCCTTAAAGCTCCGGATAATTTTGGCGCTCTTCTAGCTTTTGGAGTATCGTTCGCCATCGGTTTTCAGGCGCTGATAAACATAGCGGTTGTGCTTGGAGCCGCACCTACCAAAGGCCTGCCGTTGCCGTTCATCAGCCTTGGCGGATCGGCATTGACCATGTGGCTTATAGGCGTAGGCTTGCTTTTAAATGTTTCGGAGCATACGAAGTGAATTGGAGACAAGATGACATGAAACTTTTAATAACCGGCGGAGGAACCGGCGGGCATGTTTACCCCGGAATAGCCGTTGCGCGTGAACTTATGAAACGCGGGCCTGAACATAAAATAATGTTCGTCGGTGCAGAGCATGGCGTTGAAACCAGAATAGCTAAAAAAGAAGGTTTCGATATAACGACATTGAATGTAACCGGCATAAAAGGAAAAGGGATTTTTAAAAAAGCTCTCTCCGCAGGCAAATTCATAAAATCTGTTCTTAAGGCCCTGGACGTGATAAACAGGTTCCAGCCAGACGTAACGCTAGGTGTTGGCGGATACGCCTCCGGCCCGGTCGCCACGGCGACGGCACTTAAAAAAATGCCGCTTGTATTGGCTGAGCAGAACATCTCACCCGGCATTACCAACAAGTGGCTCTCAAGGTTTGCGAGCAAGGTTTTTATCACATGGCCGGAATCGGCGGCAAACTTCCCGGAAGGCTCTTGCATTGTTTCCGGCAACCCTATCCGCCAAGAGTTTTTTGAAGTAAAACGTAAAAGGGATGATGGAAGAATAAATATACTCGTCATAGGCGGCAGTCAAGGCGCGGCTTCTATAAACAGGGCAATAACAGAAGCCATACCTTCGCTTAACGAGGTTTGCAACGCTCTATCCATAACACACCAGACGGGCGAGGCTGATGAAAACAACGTACGCCACGCGTATAAAAATGCAAAATTCAGCTGGACTGCCGAGACGTTTTTTGACGATATGCCGCAAAGGCTGGCGGACGCAGACCTTGTGATATCACGAGCCGGCGCAGGTGCCGTGGCGGAGATATGCGCCGCAGGCAAAGCCGTGGTATACGTCCCCTACCCTTACGCCGCAGACGACCACCAGACAAAAAATGCTATCGCAATGGAAAACGCAGGTGCCGCTATCGTTGTAAAAGATAAAGAAATTACAGGCGAAATGTTTGCCGAAATAATAAAAAGTTTCGTAAAAAATAAAAACCGGCTGGTAGAAATGGGCCTGCTTGCAAAGGATGGCGCCAAGCCT
>JAJRTC010000245.1 GCA_024278445.1 Nitrospirota bacterium | reverse complement strand
TCGCGTAAACCAGCAAGACAATGCGTGCAGTGCGAGGCGTCGTTCTCTTTTGCCGCATTTTCGAGAAGTTCAGCCGACGAGGCCACCCCAACCAGCCGCAGGCTCAACGCCCCACCCCTGATCGTGTGGGCGATCAGGCAGATAACTTCGAAATCTTTCTTGCCTAGAGCCGCCTCTATTCCCGTAATCCTTTCGTCATATTTTGCATGGAACTTGTCGCAAAACTCAAAATAAACATCCAAAGACAAGCCCATCTCTTTTGCAACGGCTATTGGCGAAAACTTTTTGTTTCGCTCTCTGTTTTGCGGTTTTAAAATTACGGGTCTATTTTTTTGCAAATCGTGATCTGCTGTAAAACCTGTAAACATAGCCAAAGCCTGTTTGAGAGTGTCAAGGCTTAAAGGCTTTGTGATGTATTCATCCATACCAGCCGCGAGACACAGTTCCCTGTCTCCTTTCATGGCGTTTGCGGTGAGAGCTATAATAGGAATCGTAACACCTGCTTTCCTTAGTTTTTGGGCCGCTTCAAGCCCGTCAAGTTCAGGCATCTGCATATCCATAAAAATCAGGTCATAATCGCCGCTCTTGCCCATATCAACGGCACGCTCACCGTTATGAGCCGTATCTGCAGTATGGCCTAAAAGTTGAAGCATACGAATAGCCACTTGCAGGTTCAATTCGTTATCTTCCGCTAAAAGCAGACGAAGCGGGCGAGATGCGCTTAAAGAGCCTCCCCTTCCGATAGGCGCTTGAAGCGCTTGCGATTGCCCACTGCCTGCTTCAAACCAGAGGCTAAAACTGAACGTAGTCCCGCTCCCCGGCCTGCTTTCAACCCTTATCTCACCACCCATCATCCGCACAAGCCGCCTCGATATCGAAAGGCCCAGCCCTGTGCCGCCATAGTTACGGGTAACGGAGCTATCCGCTTGAGAGAAATCTTCAAATATAGTTCCGAGCTTATCCTCGTCGATACCTATCCCCGTATCCCGCACACTGAAATGCACCAAAACGCGGCCATTGATTTTGCTAACCAGATCAACGGTAGCAACCACTTCTCCTTCATTTGTAAACTTAATCGCGTTATCCAGAATGTTTATCAGCACCTGCCGCAGTCTTGTAGGGTCGCCCATCACCGGCAAAGATTTGCCAGCCGTCTCACAGACCACGTCTATCGGCTTTTCACCAGCCCTGGCCCTTACGAGGCCGGTTACCTCGTGTACCAGATGTTCCAGATCAAAGTTTATAATTTCAAGTTCAAGCATTCCTGCCTCTATTTTTGAAAGGTCGAGAATGTCGTTGATAAGTATCATAAGAATATCGGAGCCTTGCCTTATCATCGCAATCGAGTTTCTCTGGTCGTCTGTCAGGTCGCCATAAAGAAGAATATCGGCAAAGCCTACGATGGAATTCATAGGAGTGCGGATTTCATGGGATACGTTTGCCAGAAATTCACTTTTAGCACGGCTGGCTTCTTCTGCTATGTTCTTTGCCAGCAGGAGTTCGTCTTCAATCTTTTTCCGTTCCAAAAGTTCATTTTCTAACATCCTGTTAAGTTCCATAAGCTCCAGGGTTCGCTCTTCCACCTTTTGCTCAAGTTTGCCACTATATGCTTTTAGGTCATGATCTCTTTTCTGTATTTGCTCCAACATCTCGTTAAAGGCGTCTACAAGCTCTCCTACTTCATCGTTGCTCCGCTTGTTTGAGCGAACAGAATAGTCTTTATTTTTTGAAATACCCTTAGCCACAAGGGCAAGATCCATAACTGGCCCGGATACAACCCTCTGAAGCCTAAGCGAAATGAGAATAGCGGCTATGAGCGAAAGAGCCATAACGATAATCACAACCGTGATGCTACGCATTGTCACAAAATGTAAATTCTCAAGATCAGAGATCAGGAGAATGGCCCCTATACGGTTTTTATCGAGTATCACAGGACGGGTGAGGTAAAGAAAATCATCCACATACTGCTCGCCAAACTCAGGATGCGTGCTTGGCGGCTCTACTCCACTTCCATCCCGCATATATGAGGCGAAAATAGTTCCATCTTCCAAATAAACAACAGCGGTAACAACGGAAGGTTTTTCTTTAAGCGAAGCCAGGGTCTCTTTGGCGGAGCCTGCGTCGTCAAACACGATGGCGGCGGTATTGTTGCTTCCCGTAACCTTGGCCAGGCTTGCAAGGTCCTGAACCAAAGCGGCTTTTAGCATGTAGTTCTGATAAATAATAAACGATGCGGAGGCTAACCCCAAGGCAACGGCGCAAGCAAGCATTATCACCATTACCAGCTTGCGTTTTATCGTCATGTCTTTTATCGCCATATCCCCTTTTACCTGTCCACTATATCTACAAGCTTTAACAGCTTTGAGCTTATGTCCAGCTTGGCATGGTTTGCCGCTTTGAGGTTCACCTCAAGGCGAATCTTGTTCTTCTTCGTTGCAAAGCCGATAACCCCGCCAACCTCGGCGAATCTTTTTATGTCGCTTATCGTCAATATATTTTGCCCTTCAAGCGCTCTTAAAATAGCGGGCAGTTTCGTCGTCTCTGACTTGGTAATAAAGATGATGTTGCATGGCTCAAGTTTGTCGCCACCAGTAAAATTCCTGACCCTTGTAACCTTGAAGCCCAGCCCCTTCGCTTTTTTGTTTTCAAGCTCGCTCATGGAATCCTTGAATGGGTCTTCACCAACTATGCATATTTTTATCAAGCCCCCACGTTCAGGAAATGTTCCATCGGGCCACTTAATAAACCTTGTGAAGTTATAAATAAACGCGGCTTTCACCTGATACTCGTTCGGTGTTTTAGAGGACGAATGTCCAGATATGGCTATAGATGGCCATGTGACGATAACAGCCACCATGAACGTGGCAAACAATTTTAACGCGTGCCTATGCCAGCACAGTTGAGACTTCATAATGCAAGATCGTTAGAATAAAAAAAAACTTTTGGGGTTCCTTGAGGAGGGAAGTTGAACAAACAAAATAATTTCATGCGCCGCATAACCCAACCCTCTAAAAAACACAACAACCGGACGGGCCGTGTGCCAGGAACACTTTGCCAACACAGAGCAGGTATAAATAGTCATGCGCATTATACCAAAAAAAACGACCAAAACATA
>JAJRTC010000244.1 GCA_024278445.1 Nitrospirota bacterium | reverse complement strand
AGCGTTCGCGGTTGCCGGAATCATTATTCTTGTATGCTCGCCATGGTCAATTTTTGAAGCCGGGTTTCAGCTCTCTTTCTCTGCCGTCTTTTTTATCGTCCTGTTTATGGAGAGGTGGTGGAAACCGGTTTTTAAGAGCAATCAGCAGATGTTTTTCAAGCCACCTCCCGGTGCTTCCGTTTTGCAAAAGATGCCATACCTCGGCTCATTCGCGGCTGTGTCGGTTTTTGCCACAATAGGCTCGGCCCCTATCGCCGCATATCATTTTAACGTTATCCCGCTATACGGAGTTTTGCTCAACACGTTTTTGGTCCCGGTCGCATCGCTTGCAGTTCCGTGGGGGCTATTTTGGACTTTTGCAACCTCGGCATGGGCGATGCAAGTTACTCAAACCGTTATGCGGTTCATTTGGGATATGACAAAGCTAACCGCAGACGCACCATTTTCACATTATCATGTGGGCGACATTTCTGCCTCTTCACTGGCGGTTTATTATCTTTTTATCCTTCTTTTTATTTTCATGAAACCATCGAGAATAAGAAAGAAGCTGGCTGTGAGTGTTGCGATCGTGTTTATTACCATTGCTTCTGTAAACCCAATATCGTCTGCCCTGAATCAGAATTTAAAGATCATGTTTGTGGATGTCGGGCAGGGGGATTGCACGGTTATCATCTGGCCCAAAGGTGGGGCGATGGTGATAGACGCAGGTGGACGTTACAGGACGTTCGATCCGGGGAGGTCTGTTATCGCACCTCTGCTATGGAGTGAACAGCGGACTAAACTTACGGCGCTGGTTGTTACACACTCGGATCGCGATCATATGGGGGGCGCTATGGGGCTTGCCGATCTTGTTCCGCCGGACATGCTTTATGACCACGGAAAAATAAGCACTAAAAGTGACGTTTATCTTCGGTCTTTGGAGACTGCCAAGCGGGACGGCAAATATAAGGCGTTAAAAGCCGGTGATCGCGTAGAATTTAAAGGTGGGCTTGTTATGGATGTTTTGAGCCCTTCACCAGACGCTATTGGTGACAACCACAATAACAATTCTCTGGTCATAAAACTTACCTATGGCAAGGTTAAAGTGCTTTTGACGGGTGATATAGAATCTGAGGTTGAAAGTGCGCTTTTAGATTCAGGCGTAGATCTTTCCGCCGATATTATAAAGATCGCTCATCACGGAAGCCGTAGCTCGTCGGCCAATGACTTTTTAAAACGTGTCGGCGCAAAAACAGCGATTATAAGCGCAGGGCGCAACAACTCTTTTGGTCATCCGGCATATGAAACTTTGCATCGCCTGGAAAATGCCAATTTGAAAATTTACAGAACTGATATTGACGGTGAGATCGTGATGACGACCGATGGAAATACGGTAGAATGGACGACGTATCGGGAAAACGTCAGGTAGCTGATATAATTATCATTATTTAGTTGTGACGTATCATGCGACGACCTCTAATAAACAAATTGACGGTTACCCCTACCTTGGCTATACTACCCTTCACTTTTTGAATTTACTGGTTGGCTTGATGAAAGGTAGTATCTATGGCGATAGGCGGAGCGGGTAGCGGTAGGGGCGGCTCTGGCGGGTTCGACAATTTGCCTGAAATAGATTTCAACAAGATCAACCTGCCTCCCTTTAGTCCAACGCATCTTTATGTTGTAATTCCTGTCATTATTTTATTGTGGCTTGCCACAGGGTTATACCGTGTGGAATTGCAGGAACGGGCGGTTGTTTTTATTTTTGGCAAACATGTAGACACCACCGATCCGGGTTTGCACTGGAATCTCCCGTCGCCTTTGGGCAAAGTTGCAAAAGTGCGGATGGAGGAGATCAAAAAAATTGAGATCGGGTTCCGTAGCGATCCGGGGCAAATGAGGCAGACGAACCTTAAAAAAGAAGCCCTCATGCTCACCAAACATATAAACATGGTCGATCTTCATATGTCGATTCAGTACAAAATAAACGACCCTGGCCAGTTCCTCTTTGGTGTGGCGGATAATTATCGTGGCCTTATAGATCGCGGTCTTTACGAAACGGTGAAAAATGTGGCAGAGGCGGCTCTCCGCGAAGTTGTGGGCAAAAGCGAAATAGATAACATCCTTACCGTTGGCAAAAGTCTGGTTCAAGAGAATATTCGGATATCGATGCAGGAGATACTAGACGGGTACGGCGCGGGAATAACCATTGACCTTGTGCAGTTGCAAGACGTTCATCCGCCAGAGGAAGTACGAGAAGCGTTTCGTGACGTAAATAACTCTGAGGAAGACAAAAACAGGCTCATCCGTGAGGCTGAAGGTTACAGAAACTCCGTAATACCGGAAGCCCGTGGCGAGGCGGCGCAGATAATAGCCAACGCAGAAGCATACAGGGAACAGATGGTAAAAGAGGCCGAAGGTAACGCGCTAAGGTTTAATGCCCAGTTGGCTGAGTATTCGAAGGCGCCAGATATAACAAGAAAACGGCTCTACCTTGAGATGATGGAGAAAGTTCTCTCACGTGTAGACAAGATTATAATCGATCAATCGGTGGCGGAGCATGCGCTACCACTCCTGCCGCTTGGCAAGGGAACCGTGCCGCTATCGGCCGGAACGGGAGGCAGATAATGAAAAAAGCGGCACTGTTACCAGGAATAGTCATCGGTTTGCTTGCTTTCCTGTTTTT
>JAJRTC010000243.1 GCA_024278445.1 Nitrospirota bacterium | reverse complement strand
TCGGTTGGGTTGGACATTATGATAACAGGTTCGATCCTTTGGGCGAGTTTCACCTGCAGATGCCGATAACCGAGGTGGAAGTTTCTGAACGTGGCAAAAAAATATTTATTCCATCCAGGGAAGACGGTTTGAACGTGGTGGAGCTTGAAAGCTTGAGCATGACAACATACAAACCCGGCTTTTCCGTTTTTAAAGTCGCCGTGTGCGACAAGGGCGACACCATCCTGGCTATCGGCATAGAGGGAGAGCTTGCGGTGATGAATATGAGCGGGAGTATCCTATGGCAAACAAAAACTGAACATTCATGGTTTCTTTGCGATATGACAAGTAACGGCAAAAGGTTTATCGCGGTATCAGAAAAAGGGGTTTTAGCATGTTATTCTATCGGAGCGGTTGGCGACAAGAGTGACAAAAACAGAAGTGGTGGCGATTTTGACTACCTTGAAATCTGATCGGATCGGTGAATGACTGAGCAGGAGAAAAACCACGCCCTTTGCGATGAAGAGTGGCAAAAACGAGTAACCACGGTTAGCTCCACCCCGCGCATAGTAACCATCGAAACCACAAGCGTGTGTAATATCAAATGCGTAATGTGCCCTCACGGGTTAGACGATAAAAATGCGATCTACGAACATTTCCCGGAACACCTCGTCCCTAAATTAAAAGAAGTTATTCGTAACGCGTCTATAGTCCAGCTTCACGGGCTAGGCGAGCCGATGATGAACCCAGCCTTTTGGGATATGCTTAAAATGACGCACAAAAACCAGCATGTCGCCATCAACACAAACGGTATTTTGTTAAACAAAAAAAACGTAGGCAGAATGCTTGCAACATGGCTCGGTGAAATAAACTTCTCGCTAGACGCCGCAACGCACAAGACATACCAAAAAATACGCGGTGCCGATTTTAACCTGGTTATTGATAACTTGCGTTACCTTATCGCTGAACGAAAAAGGCTAAAACGGGATCGGCCATATATTTTCATGAACATGACGCTGATGCGGGAAAATATTGAGGAGGCGGTAAAATTCGTAGAGCTTTGCCACGAGTTGGGAGCCGATCAAGTCCATTTTTGGCAAATGAACCAAATAGACGAAGAGAAACCGTGGCAAGTGGAACGAGACGGATGGTCTTTTGATTATCACCAGCAGTTGCTATCCAAACATCCAAAACTTTCAAACGAGATGATACGCAAAGCCGAAGAACGCGCAAAAGAACTTGGAGTTCACCTAGCGCTCGACTGGGCCAAAAAAGTTTTTTTTGATGAAGATGACCACCCGGAACCTGAACAAAAAAAGGTAGCTGAGGGTGAAAAGCCTGAAATATTTTCACCAAAACAGTGTAATGCCCCATGGAACTGGATGCTTATCAAAACCGATGGATATGTGGTGCCATGCTGTTTTGGAACCGGCACTCTTGGCAACATCAATTCCCTGAACCCGCTTGAGATATGGAACGGCAGAGTAACGCGCGAACTTAGAGGATACCTTCTGAATGACCGCATTCACCCTACATGTTCAAGTGGTGTTTGCAAATTCATTTCGGGGCAAAAGAGCGAAGAAGTGGAAAATCGCTGGTCTGCGCACAACATTTCAAAAAATATGCAAGGTATGGTTTGGGAAACCTTCGTTGTTCTAAAAACCATGGCAAAAAAACTGGTTGGTGAAAACTTCTGGCAAATAGCCAAACCACAATATTTCAAACTGCGTTCAAAAGTTCTACGATTTATAAACAAGCCATAATAAATTCGGGAAAACATTCATGGACAATCGACTTACCAAAGCTATAGACGAACTAAGACTTTTAGTAAGGTCGCGTTATCCAATTATCTATCTCATTACCTACGAAGAAGACCGTGCGGAAAAGATTTTATTCGATATCGCAAAAAGCCTTAAAAAGAAGCTCTCAATATGGTCGGTTACAAAAGACAGCGCAGGCTCAACGCCACACACAAAAGCGCTGGTAGCGCTAGACACGGCGATCTCCGCTCCCGACCCGTCAATATTCATACTGCGAGATTTTCATCCGTTCATGGAAAACGAAACCGTCATCCGTAAACTGCGCGACGTAGTATCAGACTTCTCAAGGTCGCACAAGACGCTGGTAATAACGTCACCGGTTTTAAAACTGCCAAAGGAGCTTGAAAAAGAGATAACGGTGATAGACATGCCCCTGCCAGGGAGAGGCGAGATACTGGCCCTGCTCAACGAGGCTTTGGCCTTTGCCGATAAAAACCCGAAACTTGCCACATCCCTTACCGAGGAGAACAAAAACGCCGTGGTAGACGCAACGCTTGGGCTAACCTTGACCGAGGCCAAGCGGATATTCTCAAAGGCGATGTTAAACGACCATATCTTCGACGAAAAAGATATAGAGCTTATTCTGTTTGAGAAAAAACAGCTTATAAAAAAGTCCGGCATTTTGGAATATTTTGATTCGTCGGAAACTATCGCGAATGTAGGCGGCATGAACGCCCTGAAAAACTGGCTCACAGACAGAAGAGAATCTTTCACCCAGCGGGCACGCGATTATGGCCTGCCGATTCCCAAGGGCGTTCTTCTGTTGGGGGTGCAAGGTTGCGGCAAAAGTCTTACGGCAAAAGTGGTGGCCAGCCTGTGGCGGCAACCGTTACTGCGGCTTGACATGGGACGAATATTTTCGTCGTTCATCGGCTCGTCTGAAGAGAACATGCGAAAGGCGATAGCAACGGCTGAGTCACTCGCCCCGGTTGTACTATGGATAGATGAGATTGAGAAAGGTTTTAGCGGCATAAAATCCTCCGGCGCAACAGACGCTGGAGTCACATCACGCATTTTCGCCACGTTTTTAACATGGATGCAAGAGAAGAAAAGGCCGGTGTTCGTTATCGCCACGGCAAACTCCATATCGGAACTGCCACCTGAGCTTTTACGCAAAGGAAGGTTCGACGATATTTTTTTCATCGACTTGCCGCGAGATAACGAAAGACGCGAGATAGCAAAAATACATATTGAAAAACGAAATCGCAAAACAGAAAATTTTAACATAGACGCAATCACAGCCGCGTCTAGCGGTTTCTCCGGCGCAGAGATAGAAATGGCTGTGGTAGAGGCGATGTATGCAGGCTTTGCCGAGGAACGAGAGTTTACAACCGAAGACATAACCTCCGCCATAAAGGCGTCTGTTCCGCTTTCCACCACAATGGCAGAGGAAATCGGAGCGTTACGGCAATGGGCAAAAGAGCGTGCCCGTATGGCAACGGAGTAGCTATAACTTCTCCAGTAAATCGTATGCTTTTTTCAGTTTTTCAAAACTATCGGCATACTCGCTTTGGCTGGCTAGAAGTGAAGCCTCGTTTATAATATCTTCCATTTCCAGAAACTTGTAGCCCAACTTTTTTCCTTCGGCTTCGGCTTTCATTTTTTTATCCCGCATAAAATCTATGAGCATGCCGCTGGCCCTGTTAAAACCGTTGATATTATGCTCTCCATTTATCAACTGTTCCAACACCGGGCCATGTTTTTTCTCCGCAACAGGAGTGTTCGGGTCGCATGCTGTAAACAGGGCAAAGCCACACATCAGCGTAATCGCAATACTATTTTTCATAAGTTCACCTTCTCAAGCTCAAGGGAAATATCGTTATACGCAGGCGAGATATCGCAAAGCGCCCTCCCCTCGCCTGGCACGATAACGTCGTGTGCAATGTCCATCATAGGAGCGTAAACAAACTGCTGGGTTAAAATTTGCGGATGCGGAAGCGTTCCAGCCTCGTCTTCAGATACAAGGTCGCCATACATAAGCAGATCGATATCAATGGTTCTGGGTGAAAATTTATCAAGCGTCCGCTTGCGCCCCAACAGTTCCTCTATCCAGCGAATCTCGGCACGAGTCGCAAACAGGTCTTTATCTGTCACAGCTTTCACGGCAAGATTAAGATAATCAGGTTGTGATTCTTTCACACCCCACGCAGGTGATTTATATGTAGGCGACACGGCAAGAACTGCAAAGCGTTCGCAGATAAGTTTCATTCCGTCTTGTAAATTTCTTTCAGGGTCGATATTGCCGCCGACACCTAAAAATATCAAGGTGCCATCTTTTGGCCTCGTTATTTCTACCGAGACGTTTTTTGAGCCACGAATGGCTTCAGGTTTAGATATTTTAACGGTCATCCGCTCTACCCCTTTGTGCGAGAGGCAAAGCTTTGCCACTTCCTCTGCCATCTTTTCGATAAGATAAAAACGGCTTGGTTCCAGAAGAGCTATTATCTCTTTGGAGATGGCTTTATAGTCAACGGCATCTTTGATGTCATCGGTTTTAGCTGGTAGTGTCATGTCGCAATCAAGCGTCAGGTCAATAAGAACCTTCTGCTCATTTTCACGTTCCCAGTCGAAAATGCCAATGACGCATTCAACTTCGAGGCTGTCCAGAATTATCCTGTCTGTCATGGCAAAAGAGCGTATCACATCATTGTGCGCTAGAATAGAAAAATGAAGCTAAACAGTGTTGTTATAGATAACACCTTCGCCGAAGCGTTTAAAATGAGATACGTGCGGCTGTTGGTGACAGCAATAGATGCCCATTGGCTCCGTGCGGCAATAAACGCATCGATAGGGTTTTCCACCTCCATTATAGGTTGCGCCGTCGAGGCCGGGCTTGAAAGCAGAACAAATAAAACACCAGACGGCAGGCCGGGCGCGTTTTTACTTTTTTTCGCACGTAGCCAAGAGGTTTTGGAAAAAGAGTTAATAAAACGAATAGGCCAAACGCTTCTTACCTGCCCCACGGTTTCTGTCTTTAACGGCTCGTCCGGAGGCAACCTTGCCGATATTGGTGCCCGCCTTCGCTATTTTGGTGATGGCCACGAAACTGAAAATAAAGTGTGTGGCAGAAACGTATGGGAAATACCGGTGAGTGAGGGGAAGTTTATTGTCGAAACGAAAATTTCGATACATGAGGGTGTCGCCGGAGGCGCGTTTTTGATTATGGCCAAAACTCAAGACGCAGGGTTATCCGCCGCTAAAGCCGCTGTGGAGGCAATAAAGCCATTACCGGGCACCATCACCCCATTCCCTGGCGGTGTGTGCAGGGCGGCTTCCAAGATAGGGTCAAAATACTCTTTTCTCAAGGTTTCTACCAACACTGAGTTTGTTCCGTCATTAGGCAATGGTATTCCGGAAGAGGTAACATGCGTCTACGAGATCGTTATAAACGGCGTGGACGAGGCAGTTGTAAAAGCCGCTATGAGAGAGGGGATTTTATCCGCCGTAAGAGAGCCGTTGATAACGATGATCTCCGCGCCTAATTTTGAAGGCCGTTTAGGCTCTATAAAATTGCATTTGCACGATATTGCGGGATAAAAAAAGACGCAAGCCCGGCAGGGCGATTTTCATCACCCTCCCACCTGGGACTTGCGCCTCTAAAAAACGGATTTATTAAGCTTAGCCTTCCAGCTTTTCCATGCCTGCCGGCTGTTTTGTAACCTGCTGGGCGACAAGGTTGCCAGAACCTGTGTTATGCAAGTCGTGCCACACGTTCATGGGTGCAAGGAAAGTAGAGCCAGCCTTAACGGCAATGCTCTCTTCGCTATCTTCTTTTATATAAAAGGTAGCCTCGCCTTCGATGACCGTAAAAATTTGATCTCCGGTCGGGTGGCGATGAAAACCCAGCCTCTGCCCCGGTTTCATGTAATAAACGTCAAGCGTCAATGCGTCGGTTTTTACAAGCGTAACCTTTGGTACCGCGTCGTCTTTCCACTCGGCACTCGCATTGATATCACCACTCTTTATTTCCGCCATTGCAAAATTCCTCCTAAAAATAATCGTAAACGTACAATCACACTTTACAGCGCCCCGCTCACAATCATAATTCCGACCTCCCTCCGGAAGAATAACCACCGCTGAGTATGCTAAGATACCCCTCACATTCTGACATGTCAAACTTAAATTCACCCGGCTAAGCTGGCCCGAGGCAGTGTTAAAACGCGATGATATTTCAAAGCGGCCTTATTTTATACCCAACGAGGCAACGCCTTATAGAATCGTTCGAACATCTTCTTCCGGAGGGCCAAGACACGGCTGTTCTAACGCCAAACCTGCTAACCTTCGGCCAGTTCGAGGAAAGGTTGCGGGCCGAGATTTTGGGGCCGATCAAAACCTTACCGCCCATAGGTCGCCCTCTTCTTGCGGCCAGGGCCGCCGAAAAGCTGTATGGAGGCAGGCGGGGTGGCGCATTTGCAAGGTCGTTCCGCTTTAAAGGTTTTGTATCCGCGCTGGTATCTTTTTTCGACGAACTAGGTGCCGGGCTCATCGGGCCCGATGAACTTGCAAAAGTTAAAGGATATGCTCCCGGCAAGGAAGAGGAGCTTTTTAACCTCTACAAAGCCTATCGGGAAGAGCTATCCTCACGCGGTTATATGGACGAGGGAATACTGCGCGAGGGGCTAGTAAACGCTTTGGCCAACAAGACGACCTTCAAAACATCGCAAACCTTGCGCAAAACAAAGTCTATACGGCTTGTGGACATATACCAGTTCACCCCGTACAGGTTCGAGGTGGTAAGGCGGATAGCAAAACAGATTCAGGTAACCATCGTCATGCCAGCCCCGGACGACCGCAAAAGGGCTTTTGGGTTCATCGTAACAAACGTGGAAAAATTCGAGGCGTTAGCCGATGAAGAGAACATGCTCTCTATAGAATATCGAGAGCCAGACGACGGGCCGCTCTCATTTTTCAGGTCGCGCCTTTTTGCACTCTCACCACAACCTGATGGAAACGGCAAGGAGAGTAAAGGCGGCGTAGAGGCCATACGGTGCGACAGCAGATACAGGGAGATGGAAGAAGTAGGGGCTGAAATCGTAAGGCTTAAAAAAGAGAAAAACCTGCCGTGGAGCGAGTTTTTAATCATCATGCGGAACATACATCCATACGGAGCCATCGTGGAAGATGTATTCACCCGATACTCAATCCCGTTCCATTTCAGGCGCGGCATAAACCTTACAAAAAACCCGCTCGTCCGCTCCACCCTCTCGATCTTCGACGCGATAGAATCAGGCTTTAGCCGCGACAACGTTTTACGAATTTTAGGTTCGCCATATTTTGAACGCTATTCAAAACTGAACTCAGACCTTGCGCAAAAACTGTTTTTGACAGCCGGCATAATAGAAGGCCCGTCAGGACAGTGGCGCACACTGCTTGCTAAAAGAATAAAAAAAGAAAAAAACAGAACCGGCAAAACGTCGCTTGAAAAAACAGCTAAAGAAGCTGTAACCCTTATAAAAGAACTTGAACGATTTTCAAAAAAATCAAGGGCCAGCCAGTTCGCCGAGGAGTTTTCCGGTTTATTAAAAAAGTTGCGGCTAACACCGGAACCTGAGCCTGAAACACCGCACATAGAAAAAATAAGGTTTCGCGACCATAGCGCCCACTCAAAGCTGATAGATGCATTACACGAAATGAGCGGCGCAACAAAAATTTTAAAGATGGGAACGGCTCCCTTAGGGTTTCAAAGAATACGCGACCTTTTTGTTTCGCGTCTTGAAAACATGGATACGCAGGAGCCGGGTTCGGTAGACAGAAATGTAGTCTCCGTATTGAACGCCCACGACGCTATTGGTTTGAGCCGCCCATTTGTGTTCATCTGCGGTGCCCATGAAAAGGAATTCCCCCGATATATAGAAAACCCGTCCTTGCTTCACGAAACCGAGCGAGTAAAGTTCAACAAGGCGCACACGGCGGAGATCATTAAAAAAGCTCCATCGCCATCGCGCGGTTTAAGGGTGTTTGACTCCGTTCAAGATAAGTGGCGCGAAGAATCGCTCCTTTTTTATCAAGCGGCGGTATCAGCCAGGGAAATGTTATACCTGACCTTTAGCACGCAGGAGTTGGACGGCTCCCCGCTTATGCGCTCACAGTTTGTAGACGACGCGTTGGAGGCTTTGGATCCTGGTCTTCCGTCAAAAGAGATAGAGAAAAAAATAAGGAACACGCCGCATCTTGCCATACAAAAAGCTCCTGAAGACTTGCTGGACCCTGAGGAGAAGCGAACGAGGTTTTTAAAAGATATCTTTCGGCCCAACACTAAGGAAGACGGGGAGGCGGTGGAAGAACGAATCGCCCAAAATATCAAGGGCCAGGCAAAACAGAAATTTAAACGCCTCGTGGGGCTTGCTGTTATGGAACGCGCTCGCGATTTTTATTGCATAGAAACAGACCCACAGGAAAAAGCACGGTTTTTATCGGCATATAACGGCGACAT
>JAJRTC010000242.1 GCA_024278445.1 Nitrospirota bacterium | reverse complement strand
TGCAATCGTATCCCCCGCATTCTCCAAATTCTTCTTTTGCAGCTTTTTGCCCACCTCCTGTTTAACCCAAGCAAAAACCGGTTTACTATCTATCTTAAGGCGGGTTATCCTGCCGGAAAAGCCAGGATGGTGATATGGATTATTTTAAAGGAAACGAGGTAAACAGTATCGCAAAGTAAAGCTCGCCCACTTCCCCGAAGAGGTAAGAATGTGTTGAGACCGAGGTAACCGCCCTGTGCAAAACGCTCTCTTAAAAAACCATCCGCGTGGTACAATCAAACGACACACGGGTTTATACGTTGCAAATCTTGCCTGGTACCACCGAATGATACAGTACAAACCGATTCCAAAAGATGATGCCGGAGCAACACTGCGAGGAAGCCGCGAAACCTTTTTCGGGGCAGGCTCCCTGAACATCAACACAGGTCTGAATCCGGCGGTTATTATCCGCTCTGAAGACGGAAGTTATGGATGCGTAATCAACATAACCGAAAATGGCTCAGATTTTTCTCTACATGCAGAAAAAGCTGTTGAACAAGCCATTGCAAAGTTTGCGGTAAACAAAATATCGAAAGACTCTATCGAAACGGCCCTGATAGGCGGCTCTGACAGCGCAAAATGGAAAACCACAAAACTTATCGGCATCTTGCGCAAAGCCAAGCTCCCAATGAACGAGTTTGATTTGAACGGGATGTTTTATCGCAAACTGTATTTCGACCCCAAAAGCGGGGTTGCAAAAGTTTTTAGAGAAGAGGTAAACACGGCCCATTGGAACCCAGGCTCGGCCAGCCTTTCACTAAACGACGGCACGCGTGGTTTTAGCGAAGGACATGTTGGCGGAGTGGTTACCAACGCCACACGTTTTTTCCGCCAGCAAAGCACTTTTAAGGCACTGCGCGAACATATAATCCCGGAACATTTACAAATAACGCCGGGCAAACCTTTTTACCTCTGGAGCGCGGCGTGTAGCAGTGGCGTGGAGGCATATTCCTATGCCATGTACATCCACCGCCTTTTAACACGCGCCCGTGCCGGCATTCCGTTTATGGTTTTCGGCACAGACATAAACGAAAAGCTTGTAAAAACCGCGACCGAAGGTGAATATGACGTGGCTGGCAAGGACCTTGCCGAATATGGCGCTTATTTTAACCGTTATGGAACGATAAATGGATCCAGCGTCAAGTTTGGAGATGAGATTAAAAAATTTGTTTCGTTCAGGCGGTTTGACCTTAAAAACAAGCCGCGTAGCCGGAAGTTTCGCATGATCGTTTGTGCTAATGTTTTTCAATATTACCAGGACGACGCAAGGGAACATTTCCTTGGAAACTTCATAAGTGCCCTGGAGCGACCCGGATATATTTTTGCAAACCCGCTAACCCCTAACCTTGCCAAAAAGATTGGGCTTGAGGTTTTATCCAAATACCAAATGATGCGGGCATTGTGAAAAATAATTATCAGCTTCTTGTATAAAAAACGCTTTTACCATTTCGCTCAGACTTAAAATCGACTTCCAACCCATAAAGATTTTCTGTTGCTCCTAAAGCAAGCAGACCGTTACCTGCCAGCATTTGATGAAACTGTTTTAATATTCTAACCTTGGTGTCCTTATCGAAATATATCAAAATATTGCGGCAAAAAATTACGTCAAACCCGCCCAGCATCGTGAATGCTCCTGTGAGGTTTATTATACGAAACTCAACCATCGTCTGAATTTTGTCGTGTGTAACCCACAGGTCGTTTTCTTTCAAAAAATATTTTTTCCGTCGCTCCTCACTCAAACCACGCGACACCTCAAGCTCGCTATACTCCCCGGCTATCGCTTTGGAAAGAGCGTAGGGGCTTATATCAGTCGCCAGTATGCTAAAATCTTCCGGTAGCACCCTTTTGCCTTTGTTAGCATTCAGGTATTCATGAATCTGCATGGCGATACTATACGGCTCTTGGCCATATGAAGACGCGGCGCACCATATTCTGACTTTAGAACCTTTACGCGGGTGCGACTTTGCTTTTCGTTGCAAAACAAGCTCAGTAAGCTCCGGCATAACATGATCGTTAAAACTTTCAAACGGATGGACATCCCTGAAAAAAGACGTTTCGTTGGTTGTTATGGCGGATAGAACCTCATCACGAAGTTTAGGGTTATTATCCTGTTTCAGTTTCGTATGAAGCTCCCTAAGATCAACACACCCAAAAGACTTGGCCACGGGAGCCAGGCGTTGGCGTATCAAATACAGTTTTTCTTCCTTGATTTCTAAACCGCACAAATTGTAAACATAGCAGGTCAGGTCTTTAAACACTTCCACGGAAAGTTCCATTATCAACCTTTCTTTCGTTTTATAACCGATTCTGCGGCCTTCGGAATATCTAGCAAAGGGAGAACATCGTCCACACATCCAGCGGCCACAGCACTCCCCGGCATCCCCCAAACAACACTTGTTTTTTCATCCTGAACAATCACATGAACGCCGTTCCTCACAAGAGGAGCCAGCCCTTTAGCACCGTCTGATCCCATCCCCGTCAGGACGATAGCGATGGCATCCCCGCCATAAACAGTAGCGGCGGATCTGAATAAAATATCAACGGAAGGACGGCAACCGTTTTCTGGAGGTTGATCGGTTACATATGTAAAAACTTCGCCTCCTGCACCTTTTCTTAAAACCAAATGCCTGCCACCAGGAGCAATATATACATAGTTACTCTGCACAAGATCATTATTTTTTGCCTCTATAACCGTATGCTCACATTTTTTATCAAGGCTTTTGGCAAGTGACTCTGTGAACTTGGGCGGCATATGTTGCACGATGAATATCGGATCGTTCGTTTTGCTTGTCAGTTCAGGAAGCATGTTAGACAGTGCCTTGGGCCCACCGGTTGAAACACCAATAAGTATTGCCCTTATAGAGGATGTTTCCTTTCGTTGGCTGGTAGTAGCCACATTAACAACAGGCGCAGGCACCTGGGTGGTGGAAGCCGTGCTTTGCCGTCCATTCTTCACACCATTTTCACGGCGAACGGCAAAAGCATGGATTTTTGACACAAGGTGACTTCGCAATACCTCAAGATTTTTTTTCGTATCGCCGGAATCGGGCTTTGCCACAAAATCAAAGGCGCCAACTTCAAGCGCTTCAATTGTAGTGCTGGCCCCGACATGCGTAAGCGCGGAGAGCATTATCACACCAATCTCCTGCAACCCAACAGTAGATTTGTTTATCTCCTGTATCGCACTTAGTGTGTCCAGGCCATCCATTTCCGGCATTTCAACGTCAAGAGTTACGAGGTCGGGCCTGGTTGACTTAATAAATTCAAGCGCCTTAACACCATTTCTGGCAGAGCCTATTACCTCAATATCATTAACACCTTTTAACGCCTCTTCAACTACGCTACGAAAAATACGTGAATCATCTACGATCAAAACTTTCACTTGACGCCCCACAACCCCAAACCTTGTTTTCTAACAACAAAGAACAAAAAAATGGGGGGGGCTATCTGCCCCCCCACCAAGTACTTTACGCCACTTTGAATTTACTTACCACCGCTTCAAGTTTGCCTGCGATCTTCGATAGTTCACCCGAAGACATATTCACCTGCTGTGCGCCAGAACTACTATCGTTCGCCGCCTGGCTTACACCCTGAATATTAGAAGAAACCTCATTGACACCCTTTGCGGCCTCTCCTGCGTTTTTCGATACATCGTTAGCACCGGCAGATACTTCGGCTATCATAGACGCTATGTTATTTGCGCCGCTTGCGGCTTCGCCAACGTTAGCAGAAATATCTCCTGCGGCCTGCGATTGTTGCTCAACGGAACGGGTAATCACTTCAACTGATTCATTAATGGAAGTGATTATGGTTGCAACCTCGGAGATAACCTTCACAGCTTCGTTGGTATTCCCCTGAACGCCCTCGATTCTGGACGCAATATCTTCAGCGGCGTTGGCACTTTGGTTGGCAAGTTCCTTGATCTCGTTTGCGACAACGGCAAAACCTTTACCTGCTTCGCCGGCGGACGCGGCCTCAATAGTGGCATTTAGCGCAAGCAGGTTTGTCTGCTCAGCTATACGCTTGATTACTTCCGTAACTTCACCAATCTCTTTTGCCGCCACTCCCAACGTATTCATTCTGGTGGATGCGGCTGATGACATTTCCATCGCCTCAGCGGAAACTTTTGAGGCCTCATGGGCGTTATTGGAAATTTCGTCTATGGAAACCGTCATTTCTTCAATAGCGCTGGAGACAGAATTCATGTTGGCAGACATCTCCTCCGCACTTGAAGCCACGTTAGAAATATTCATGCTCATCTCTTCCACGGCCGATGCCATGGTGTTGATGTTTGACGACATTTCTTCCGTTGCGCTTGCTACCGTGTTCGCCTGATTCGTGGTCAGCTCCGCTCCTGAGGCAAGCTGGCCCGATACTGATGAAAGCTCGCCTGACGATGTTGCAAGATCTTTGGAGTTGCCGGTGATATCTTTTACCAGTATCTGAATCTTCTCGATAAACTTGTTAAACCCGCTGGAGAGTTCACCTAGTTCATCGTTTCTATCCACAACAAGGCGCCTCGTTAAGTCTCCTTCACCTTCCGCGATATTCTTCATCGCGTCCGATGCGCTCTTGATCGGCTTAATCACGCTATAGTTCAGGATAAAGAAAGATGCCAAAGCAAGAACGCCAACGATAAGTCCCGAAATTATTACAACCCATTCAATATTGGCCTGGCTTTTATGGGCAATAGCAGAAAAGATGCTGACCAGGTCGTTACTTAGCTTCCTTAGCTTATTAGCCTCAGGCCCGATGGCAAGCTTGCTTATACGAGCTTCATCCTCATCAGATGAGTTCACAAGGGCGTCTACAGCATCGGTGAAAACCTCCATCTGCTTCTCTACTTCCACTATTTTGGCCTGTGCCTCAGGATCTGCAACCTTGTTTATACTTTTAAATTTGCTCATCTTAAGATCCAGCGGGAACGCACCACCTTTTTGCACGGCCGCAAGCGTCGTGGAAAATACTTTTCTAGCGTTCTCGTATTCCTCAATACTAGGGTTGAGTTGCGCTATGCCAGCCGCTATATCATTAGAGAAGAGCATTTTGTATTTCCGGATTCCAAGCATATCGCCAATCTTGATGTTCTTGCCGCTTAAACCTGAGTGACAGCTTGCACAAGCTTTCACGGTGGCGATATCCGCCGTATAAAAAACAAGATAAAGTTTGTCATCTTCTTCAAGGGTTCCGGAATATCGCTTATCCGGATTCGCCAGTAAAAACTCACCCGCCATCTTGTCCATGTCAGACATATATCCCCTGTTCGGGTTAACAGGTTCTTCAGCGATAATATCGATAGACACATCATTGCCGGCAAGAGCGCTGTCTTTGCCAAAATTTTCGTTTACCATTCTGGTTAACGTGGCCGGAAACGGAACGCTTGTGTGGGTTTTCGTGTCCGGCTCCATGGCGATATCAATCCCGTATTTTTTTGCTACGGGAATGACGGTCTTAGTGTATAATGTCCGCATCTGCGTTAAATACTGGTTTAACATAGACACAGTATTTTCCATTACCCTGGCTTCGCCTTTGGAAGCATAGCCAAGAGCGGACTTGGCCATCGCCTGAGTAAGCATCCTCTGCCGTCCGAGTACATTCATAACATCCGTGTCGTCTTTAGCGTGCCCCAAAGACATCAGTACACTTTCAGTCGATACAATGACTGTAAGAATCAAAACTGCTGATATCAATATAACCTTCAGTTTAATGCTCATCTCTACGTTTCCTCCATTTTGTAAGCCACTCTGCCGGAAGTTGCCATCTAAACTTCAGCAACACGCCACTATTACTTTTGATTTGCCGATTGACCGGTTTCTATAGATCTCAAAATATTTCTTGCGTTCAAAATAATTAAAAGGCCATCTTCAAGCTTGCAAATACTTTTAACAAGCCCGCTGTTTCTGGTTTGTTCGCCCACAACATATCCTGCATCATCCTGGCCCTGATATTCCTCCACCTGAGCGAGAGGCACTTCCAGGATATCTTCAACCTTGTCTACAAGTGCGCCAAAAGGCTCTGCAATGCTCTGCTTGAAAATAACGACACGGCTATCGATATCTACCTCCTTGCTCTCAAACCCCATAAGAAGGCGCAGGTCCAGCACAAGATGAATCTGCCCGCGAATATTCACATAACCTTTCACTTCCTTGCTTGAGTGGTATATAGGTGTGAAATCAACTTCGGTATTGATCTCTTTAACATCCATGATATCCACACCAAAAAGACGCCCGGAAAGCCAGAACGTACTAACCTGAATCTTCTCCTGCGCTGAGTCAAGTTCTGTCTTTACAGCTTCACTCATATACTCATCTCCCTCCTATGCCGCCACGCCGTTGCCTTTAGGCAAAAGGCCGGTGATCGTCGTTAGCAAATGTTCCCTGTCAACCTTAACTTCAAACTCGTTAAATCCGCACTCCATCGCCCTTGTTCTGCTCTGATCGGAATCAGAAGCCGTAAGGGCAATCGCCGGAACGTCATCGCTTTCCGCAGTACGAATTTCCTTCATAAGATCAAAGCCGTCCATTACCGGCATTTCAAGGTCGGCTACGACAAGATCGAACTCACTATCCCTGAAAATATCAATAGCCTTTTGCCCGTTCTCGGCAACAACCACATCGTGCCCGGCAGACTCTAAATAACCCTTTATCAGGCTTCTGAAAAATGGTGTGTCCTCAACAAGCAATATTCGCCCGGTTCTGCCGATATATCTATTTATGCTTACGCTGGAATCATGGCTCCCGAAAGGTCTTTCCGATTTTTCCACAAGGCGGCAGATATCAAGGAACAGGGTCATCTTCCCTCGCACTATAGCCGTTCCAAGAACTCCCTCTTCCTTGTAGCTATCTACGTTGAGTTCTATGGGAACAGTTTCTATATCAGTGAGGTCAGACATTAAAATGCCAACAGGTTTATTGATATGTTTCGGAAGAAGCAGGAACATCTCTTCCTTATCGTCGCACTTGGATACGCTAAGGCAACTGTCTATCCTGATTACACGAGTGGAAACTCCGTCTACCGTAATAAACTCAGAATCTCCAACGTTCTCTATTTTACTTGGAGAAATCCGCTCTATCCTTTTAATAAGCGGCAGTGAAATAGCAAACTGTTCTTTTTCACCGTTGCTGAAAAGCAACACGTTTTGGGTATCGACCTCTTGATCCTGATTAGCCTGCAACTGCTCGTCAGTGGAACGCCTGTCAATATCCACTCCCGTGTGCCGGGCAATACCCTGAACGTCCAGAATCAGGGCGACTTTACCATCGCCCATAACCGTCGCCCCGGAATAAAGCCCCAGGTTCTTGACCGCAGGATGAACGGGTTTTACCACTATTTCCTCGGTGCCAAGCACCTTGTCTACTATAAGGCCAAGCCTATTAATACCAAATTTTAAAACAGCGAAGTTAAGCGAACAGGTGGCATTGGTAGAATCATCGTGCGTTTCGTTCCCAGTCGTTACCTCCGCAGGCTGAACTAGCGATGTGGCACTCCGATATTTTTCCGTAATTTCAGCTCGCGTGACATCGGTAAAAGTCTCTGGCCGATTAAATACCTCGTTTAGCCTGATCATGGAAAGAAGCCGGTTGCGCAAACGATAAACCTCCCTGTCACCTGCGCACTCTATTTTTTCCCGAACATCGTTATCGTAAAGGCACACCAGCTCTTCAACGTTAATTTGCGGAATAGCAAACCTGTATTCACCAGACTGGATTATCAGGCAGGGGATTATCGCAAGTGTTAGCGGGAGACGTAAAAAGATGATCGTTCCTTCGCCGGGAACAGACTCCACATCCAAAACTCCGCCCAAAGAATCTATCGAGGTTTTCACGACATCCATGCCAACACCGCGACCTGAAACATCTGTAACTTGTGCGGCAGTAGAAAACCCTGGCTGGAATATGAGGGATAAAACTTCCTTCTCACTCATAAGGCTTAGTTCATCTTCAGTTTTAAGCTTTTTCTCCAGCGCTTTGGCCAGCACAGCCTTAACGTCTATACCTTTTCCGTCATCCTTAATCTCGATATTTATCTGCCCACCTTCATGATAGGCTCGCAACGTGATCTGCCCGACTTCAGCTTTACCCGTTTTTAATCTGTCTGCGGGAAGCTCAACGCCGTGGTCGCAACAGTTACGGATCAGGTGCGTTAGCGGGTCTGCCAGCGCTTCTAAAATTGTTTTGTCAAGTTCAACTTCGCTACCTATGATATCGATTTCTATTTTCTTGTCGAGATTTTTTCCAAGCTCACGAACAACGCGTGGAAATTTGCCGAAAATATTTCCGATAGGTTGCATCCGCGTGGCCATGATGCTGTCTTGAAGCTCCGATGTAATAACGTCCAGCCTTTGCGAAATAGCGCGGCCAGTCGGGTTTGATCTATCCACAGAACGGACATACTGGTTGCGTACAAGCACAAGCTCGCCTGCAAGCGTCATCAGCTTGTCTACGACACCTACGTTAATCCTGATTGTTTCAGCGCGCTCGTTTCTGTTTTTGTTGTCACCCTCTTCGGAAACAACGGCCTTGGCAGGCTCATCTTTCTGCGACGCTTCATCTACAGCAGAATCTGCCACTACTTCCTGAGGCATATCCGGTTCACCATGCGCCGTACCATATGTCTGTTCATTATTATCTGCATCCGTGTTAACGACTTCATTTGCAGACACAAATGAGTCGTTTTTCAGACTGGTAACGCAATCCCCCTGCAACATAACCACATGTTCGATTGAATCAGGTGCCACCTTAGTCGCATATAAAATTTTGCATGGGAAGGGCCCGCCGATATCGTTAACGTGCAAATCCTGAACGGGCACGTCTGCGTTTATCTCAACAACATTTCCATGCCCGTCTAAGTGCTTGATTAAAGCTAGTGGCGTGAGGCCATGTTTTTCTGAAAACTCGCTAAAATCATAATCAAGTATATAAAAATATTCGCTCGATTCCTGGGCAGACCTAAGCAAGTTCTTATCTACGGTGAAGCCATGTTCTTTTTCTAAAATATCCGCAAGCGGAACAGCGGAATTTTCAGGCTCCGGTTTTTCATCCTCAAGCACATCGTCGCACGTCACAGCAAGCCCTTCACACACTGCGGCACCATTATCAACGATGGCGGTAAGCTTTATCATGATGTTTGCGATATCCATATCGTTACTCGCATACACATCGTCCAGCATCGCCCGGATAAGATCTACGCCGTGCAACAGCTCGTCAACGATGGAGCTTTCAGGTTTCATCTCACCTGCACGTATCATAGAAAGAATCGTCTCCAGTACATGTGCCAGGTTGGCAAGGTTAACAAGGCCTACGAAACCTGCCGTCCCCTTAACAGTGTGCACGGCCCGGAATACACGGTTTATCAGTTCAGGGTCGGCTGACTCTGCCTGTTTTTCCAGGTTTAAAAGATCGCCTTCAACACTCTCCAAATGCTCCTTGGATTCAATTACGAAATCATCAATTATCGATTTATCGAAATCCATAATCCGCTCCTATATTGCCGCGACTTTGCAAAATCTGCTGATCTTAATCAGATCAAACAGTCTTACAAGGTCATCATTGGTGTTTACAATCTCAAGAAGCCTGTTCTCACCCTCCTCAGACAACATTCTGCCAAGGTTCAATAAAATGCCAAGGTTAACGGCGTCAATATCTTTAACTTTGGCCATGTCAATCCTGTATCTTCCGCAAATGCTTTCAAGAACAGATAGTGCCTGAGTTCTAAAGTCTTCCGCAGAATCGAGATTAAGGTCACCGGACGGTATTATGACAAGACATCCGTCCTGAAAATCGAGATCCAACACGGTTTTGTGTGATAAAGCCACTAACTCAGGAGGAGCCTTGGCGTCAAGAACCTGCTCTTTTTGATGGTCATACATTTAACTTCCTCCTTTTACAAGTTTTCAGACGTCAGTAAAGTCATCAGCCTGCTTTTTTGGTAAAAACCGGCTTTTTTATGAAAAATTTTTCTGTAAGGTCCATTAGCTGATTTGGTGTGAAGGGCTTGTTCAGAAAGCCGAAACAGTGCCTTTGCTCAAGATCCGCCAGCGTATCTCTGTCTCCAAAGGCAGAAATGGCAATAAACGGAAGAGTAATTCCCTCTTTCATAACCTTGTCAATAAGCTCTATCCCGCTAAGCCCAGGCAACCTGATATCGGTAATAAGCAAATCAAACGGGTTGCCGACTTTATAGCATCCTGAAATCATGCGAAACGCCGTGTTGCTGTTTAACGCAACGCTCACGCTATAGCCGGCCATCGTCATTACCAAATCGATTGAATCGTTAAGCTCCTGCTCGTCTTCAAGCACGAGAATTCGTTTTGCCTGACACAGATTCATATAACCTCACCACCAATTACAATGAATTCCAAGAGATATCATTGCAACTAGGGTGCCAAGCCAATAGCTTGCAGTTAACATGCGTAGAATCAACCGCTTTAGCTATGCAGTGACATGTTAGAAAATATGAACGGGTGTGACAAAAATCAACACCTAATTTCCTCTAAAGAGTAACTAATTGAAATTTAAGAATATTGACAAAGGGCTGGGTGTGAAGCATGTGAAAATATTCACACCAGTTTGGAAGGTAAAGTGAGGCGCTAGCGTCAAGGACGATTCAAGCGTTTGTTAAGAGCGCTACGAGTCATCCCAAGAAGTTCAGCCGCAATGGTCTGATTGTTGCCAGACCTTTTCATAGCCGCACAAATAATAAACTGTTCGGCCTCTTTTAAAGTTGGAAATCTCAATTCTTGTCCTTCTCTCAGTGTAAGCTGTGTGTCCGGGCAATCACCGTTTCCCTGGTTCTCAACAGGTTTTACTAAAGTCCCCCTGGCCCTGTTAATTTGCTCCCTTATACTTTTAAGAGACATCACCCTTCCTTCATGCCTTCCAACAGCATCAAAAATCATTCCCTGCAACTCCCGCACATTACCCGGAAACGAATATGTGGACAACAGCGTGCGAAGTTCCGGCGGTGGCGTTGGCCTCTTCTTTTTCAGCAAAACTGAAGCCTCGGCGATAATATGCCCCACCAACACACCTAAATCCTCTGGCCGTTTACGCAATGGTGGAATGTGTACATGATGGGCCTGAAGACGATAATATAAATCTTTACGGAACCTGCCAGCCTTTTGCAAAGCCTGAAGGTCTTTATGCGTAGCGGTGACAATTCTTGCGTTAGACCGTTTTGGAGTATCGGAACCGAGTGGATAAAACTCCCCTTCCTGCAGAAGCCGCAGTAGTTTAACTTGTGAGATTTCACTTAAATCGCCTATTTCATCTAAAAACAAGGTGCCGCCGCTTGCCTTCTCGATAAACCCTGAACGGTCTTTTAGAGCGCCGGAAAAAGCTCCCTTTTGGTGGCCAAAAAGAGCGTCTGAAAACAAATTGTCATCCAGGCCAGCCACATTTACCGGAAGGAAATCGCCCGTAACCTCGCTTGATTCATGAATGGCCTTCGCCATTAATTCTTTTCCAACACCTGTTTCACCCGTAACAAGCACCGGAAAAGATGTTTTGGCGATAGATTCTACATACCGAAAATTAGCGTGCATTACTTTGCTTTGTGTAAGAATTTTTTCAAACACTTCGGGCCGCTTAAGGTTATCTGCAAAAAGGCTCTTTTTAAGTAAGGAGTTTTCCCGCCTAAGGTCCCGCACTTCAACGGCGCGTCTTATAGATCCTAAAAAGCGCTCTTTTTTTATCGGTTTTAAAATATAATCGGAAGCTCCAAGCCGCATACACTCAATAGCCGTTTCAATTTCACTCACACCCGTTAAAACGACAATAGGAACACCCGTAAAACTTTTTGAGACGGTAGACAACAAATCCATACCGGAAACATTCGGCATTTTTAAATCCATCACCAGCACCGAAACTTCCATGCTGGACAGGATAGGCATGACATCACGGCTGTCGTTGCTTGTGATAACGTTGGTTATTCCTGACGCCTTTAACAGGCAGTCAAAACTTTCAAGTAAATGTTTTTCATCGTCTACCAGCAAAACAGGAGTGCTGGGGAACAAGGTTTTAGTCATTAACCACTTCTCTCTGCAATGGGCAGGGCCACCTTTACACAGGTTCCAGCACCATTTTGCGACATAAACTCCCAACTACCACGATGATCTTTTATGATCCCGTAAGACACAGACAGGCCAAGGCCGGTGCCACCAATGTTACGCTTTGTGGTAAAAAACGGATCCGCCACCTTGTTTATATTCTCTGGCAAAATACCGACACCTTCATCAGCAACAGACACAACCACCATGGCAGATTTCTCATCATACGACGTAGTCACAAAAATGGATTTCTCTTTATCGGCCAGCGCCTGACAGGCATTACTGATAAGGTTTATGAACACCTGCTCAATTTCTACAAAATCTCCCATCACATTTGGCAGGTTATCATCCAGCTTCACACTAAAGTTATCTGTAGATTCCTTAATCATGCTTCCCGTAAGCACAATGGCCGACTCTATCGCCCTGTTGATATTAAACGGATATTTGTTACTTTTTAAATCTTTTTGCGAAAAATCTTTTAGTTTTGCCACTATTTTTTCAATACGTTCAGAGCCGGCGTTAATGCCGTCAAGTAATTTGACAACCGTTTCACGCATTTCGTTAAACGACAACACGCCAATGCGCAGGTCACCTCTCTCTTTTTGATATTCTTCCAACACAGACGCGATGTTTCCCCATATATCTTTTAGCAATGGAGTGTTTAACATTATAAAACTATTTGGATTGTTTATCTCGTGTGCGACTCCCGCCACAAGGGTGCCAAGAGTTTTCATTTTATCGGCATGAATGAGCTGTTGCTGGTTCAGCATCGCTTGTTTTTCAGAATTTTTGCGGGCCGTGATATCTTCCATGATAGCCAAAAAGTGGGTTGCCACTCCCTCACTATTGCGAATGGGAGAAATAGCGATATATTCCCAATATACCTCCCCGTTCTTTTTCTTATTACAAAATTCGCCCACCCACTCCCTGCCGGAAGATATCGCTTTCCAAAGCTCCTGATATTTTTCATCTGCCGTTTTGCCTGACTTTAAAATGCGGGGGTTTTGACCAATAACCTCGTCGCGGCAATATCCTGTAAGCTTACAAAACTTTTCATTTATATATTCTATAACACCGTTCAGATCTGTGATTATCACACCAGCGGCGCTTTGCTCCACCGCAAGAGAAAATTTTCGTAACCTGTCTTCGGTCTCTTTTTTACGCGTTACATTGCGAACGGTTGACACCATCCCCACCACTGAACCTGAAAAATCTTTAATAGGGGCCGAGTTCATTGAAAAAGTAACGCCTGTTCCATCTTGCCTGTGTGCGCCGAATTCAAAGCCATACACGGTTTTGTCGTTATTTAAAATCATCTGAAGCTCGAGCGCGTCTTTATCGTCTACCATCAGCTTCAGCATAAGATCTTTCCATAAGTGATCTTTAACGGAACTTTCAAAAATTCTGTCGGCCGCCGCGTTTGCGTAGATTATACGGCCATCAAACTCGGTGATGAGAATGCCGTCGGTCACCGTATCCACAATGGTTTTCATGCGGGTTTCATTTTCTAAAAGCGCTTCTACCGCACGTTCACGATCGGTGTAGGCCCTCACAGTGGTGATACCAAGACCTGCTTCTTCTGTAAGCCCTGACAGCAAACCTATTTCATCTTCATCAAACGCGTCAGGTTCTGAAGAGTATGCCAAAAGAACGCCAATCGGGGCAGTGTCAATAACTATGGGAAATATGGCTACCGAAGCATATCCATGCCGTGTCGCTTCTTCGCGCCACGACGTAAAGTTTTGATCGTTAAAAATGTCCTTAATAACGACCACACTGTTATCCCTGATTGAGATACTGGCAGGGCTCTGCTCAGCGCCGCCCCATGCGGTGTTAATGGCTTCCAAGTATTCTGCATCAAACCCGGCATGGGCAACATGGCGAACCGTTTTTTTCTCGTCATGCGTGGCATACCCAACCCATGCCATACGGTA
Source organism: Nitrospirota bacterium (assembly GCA_024278445.1). Classification (GTDB taxonomy): domain Bacteria; phylum Nitrospinota_A; class UBA7883; order UBA7883; family JAJRTC01; genus JAJRTC01. The sequence continues at coordinate 9,947 of JAJRTC010000242.1, read as the reverse complement.
TCCGCCGGTTTCAACTATTAACTTGCATATCTCATTTAAAAATTTTGTTTCATCGTCGGCATGTCTTATAGCTCTGCCACAAGCTTCTGTAACAAGCAATGCCCGGTTAACCCTTAAAAGCTTTTGCTCGGTTCGTTTATGCTTGGCTATTTCGCTCTCCATAAACCTGTTAACCTGCGCAAGTTCCAGTGTTCGGTCATGCGCTATTTTTTCAAGCTCACCATTTTCTGTGTTGAGCTTGTTTGTTTCAGCATAAATATGGCGCCATAGCGGCCTGAAAATAAAATAGCCTTCAAGAGGCAGGCCTATCAGGATAAAGGCAAATATGATTGTTGATAAAAGTTTAAGTTCTTTTGCACGTTTTTTCTCTTCTCGCTGATATATATCCACAACCTTCCCTAATGATTCTACTAGCCTGCCACCATGTATGGTTGCAACTATGGTTTTATAGGGAACGGCCGGCGACACACCGTCGGCAAGTTTTTTTGCAAAACTCCTCAAAGCCGCTATATATTCGCGCATTTGTTTGTCTAAAGAGAAGGGCTTCTCAAAATAGATAGCATGCACGGCCTTGGAATAATTTCCTGAAAATTGATCTTCAGTGTTCGTATTTGTAGTAAACCTGTTATGCGTCGATTCAATAACACCTGTAAGGCTTGTTAATTCCTCCAGTAACTTTTGGTGTTTTAGCGTTCCCTTGGCACTTTTTACGATGTTATCGGCAAGGATATCGGCCTGTTGCACCGCTATGCGTTGGCGCTCACTTATGTTAATCAGGCCGGAATGATTTTCATGGAAAGCTAAGGCAAAATGCAAAGAAAGATAACCTGCAACAACAAGAACAGCCAGAATTCCCAAGGCCAGCGTATGCTTACTGGCGATAAGCGCCATTAAAGCCCGGGTAAATTGCCCTTTATCTTCAGTAGATTTACCGCCCATTTAAGCCCCTCAAATTGGTAAATACCCCAAGAAGTTATTGATCTTTTATCGCAACAATATAGCAAAATAGCTGTAAAGCAATCTAACAGCCTAATGTCATTTAAAGCAGATACTTAACTTCACAAAATTTAGTAGTGAATTCGTGAAGTTCCAGCAAGCGCTAGTCACGAAAAAGAACCTTACGAACCAGTATACCCCACTTCTTTATTAGGATAAATACCTGTTATATAAGAGGTTCAAGGAGAACTCGCAAGATAATTTGCTTTAATATTCCAAAAACAGACACGAGGAGAAGCACCTTGGGAAAAAGGTAAACCGCTGGAACAAACATTTCCATATTTAAATATTACTTCTGCAATAAAAGATGTCATCAAATTTTATAGTAGCAGTATTACTTTAAGATATACTTCACTTGGATATGTTACTTTCTTGCTTTTATCAAAGCTAAACTTTTCAGGACACCTTATGGCTTCCGTTTATCAACGCCACCTTTAAAAGATATATGGACGCCCATACAAAAGCCACAAAAGACGCTTGACCCATGGCACATTTAAGCCGTTCCAACGTTGGCAAGCCTTACGGCGGCACAAAATCCACCAAGCTTATCCGACCTGCCAAACTCAATTGTCCCGGAATAGCTATCCACAATATCCGCCGCGATAGAAAGCCCAAGCCCGTGGCCATGCCCGCTCTCGTCTAACCTGACACCGCGCACCTTGAGCAACTCAAGTTTATCTTGCGGGCATCCCGGCCCGTCATCTTCCACAATAAAAGAGACGTCAGGCGCACAGGTTACAGAAAATAAAACCCGGCTCTTCGCCCACTTGCATGCGTTATCCAGCAAAATGCCCAAAAGCTCCATTATGTCTTCCCTGTCGGCCAGAATAGAAAATTCCGGATGTGCAGGATTCCACTCTATAGAAATGTTCTTGTCACGATAAATCTGTTCGAGCGTGATAATAAGGTCTGAAATATCTTTTTCGACTACTACACTTTGCCCCATCAGCAACGGGCCGGCCAACCTTGCGCGGGCAAGCTCACGATCTATAAGATTGTTAATAAACTCACTATTTTTTTTAAGTGTTGAGCGCATCTCACTATCTGCAATTTCAGTATCTTCAGAAAGGCGGCTGATAGCGGTAAGCGGGGTTTTTAGCGCATGGGCCAAATTACCCACAGCCTTGCGCGACCTTTTAAGACGTTCAGTCATGACCTTTAAAAGCTGGTTTATTTCATCTACCAACGGGCGAACTTCCGTTGGCACGTCAGATTCTATGCTTTCGACTTCACCCCTTTCAAGTTTTAACAAGTCCTCCCTCGCGCGACCTAGCGGTGCAAGACCACGCCGTACGATCGCCCATTGGGTTAGCATGAGCATGGCGATTCCAAAAAACGAAACTATCGCGTATCCTGCCTGAAAATTCTTTATATCGGCCTCCATCCGGGTTACGTCTTCGGCCACAGAGATGCTCACGGCCCTGTCGTATTTCATATATCCGGAAGTCAGAAGCATGAGGTTTTGGCCTTGCGGGCCAATGACCCTTGTTTTTACCGATTTACCGACTATCGACAGCGGTATTTTAATATCGTTGTCCCATAACGAACGTGAACGGACAGGTTCATAACCTTCAAAAAATATTTTGTAATAATGGCCGGAAAACGGGCGGTGATAGATGGCCCCTATCTTTTCCTCCGCAAGTTTTATAACGCCTCTTTTATCGATATAAAGTGCAGAGAGAATACTCTCTGCGTCATGAGTCAAGCGAGACTCGACATATCCTTCACCCAGGTGACCGATAAATTCTGAAACATAAAACCATTGAAGGACAAGGATAACGATGAGGCTTATCAAAAGCCCACCTGAAAGCCTTCCCCGCAATGACGCCATTATTTTTTATTCCCGAAAACGTAACCTTGCCCTCTGCGTGTCTGTATCAGGTCTTTACCCAGTTTTTTGCGCAGTCTTTTTATATATACTTCTATAACGTTGCTATCCTTGTCAGAATCAAAATCGTACACATGCTCCGTAATGGCAGATTTGGATAAAAGTTTGCCCGGATGCAACATGAAATAGCGAAGTAAACGAAACTCCACTCACGTAAGCGACAACGTTTCCACGTTTACAATGGTTATGGTCTGCTTTTCTTCATCAAGCGTCACACCTTCTACGCTGAGTGTATCACCACCTGTTTGATCGTGAGAGCGCCTGATAAGCGCGTTTATTCTTACAAGAAGTTCCTCAACATGAAATGGCTTGGCAAGATAGTCGTCGGCTCCGGCCTTGAAGCCATCTACCTTTTCATGCCAGGCACCACGTGCCGTGAGGATGATAACGGGCGTTTTAATATCGGCATCGCGCCATGCTTTTAAAACATCCAATCCTGATTTTAAAGGCAAACCCAGGTCGAGGATAATCGCATCGTATGGTTCCTCGGCCCCCATGAACTCTGCGTCCTCACCATTCTCTGCCGTGTCTACGGCAAATCCGCCTTTTTCAAGATCGGTTTTTAAGCTTTGGCTTAAAGCCAGATCGTCTTCCACCAGAAGAAGTCTCATAATCAGCCTTCTTTTTCGCCTAAGAACTTTCCTGTTTTGGCGTCGTATTTTAATTCCCAAACGGTTCCGGACTTGTCCAGAATCTCTATTTCATAAATATACCTGCCACGCCTCACAGTAAGTTCCACTTCTATTATCCTGCCCAGATGCTCGGCTGTGGCTTTCTTTATAATCTCTTCCAAGGGCAGTATATCTCCTGATTCTCTCAGTTTTCTAACCTTGTTATGGTCGTCATCGGCAAAAGAGAGGCCAGCCGGCGCCAGCGCCATAAAAAGCGCCAGCGCCACCCAACCTAACGTAGCAGGTGTACTTTTTAAAAACAGATCAATTAATCGTCCCATTTCCCGAACCCTGGAATTTTCACATCATGCTCATTAAACGATCCCGCTTTGGCGTTCGTGTGACATCTGTCACAATAGCTCAAAGACTTTACCTTCGGGTTATTCTTCCACATTCTCACAGGAATTTCTTGATGCTCCTTAACGAAGTATGGGGTCTCGGTTATCCTTACAGGAGAGCTTCCACCAAGTGAACTCGATATCTTTATCGACGCCTTGTAGTTTGAATAATCAGCCGAATTAACAATGAGGTATCTTGTTATCTCTACCTGATCCTCCTCCGGCAATTCTGCATTGTCTCCAAAGTGATCTTCAAGCCCCGCCATTATTTTCTCCCACGAACGCGAAGGCAAAAGCCCCGGTTGGTAAGCAAAGTGACACGAGCCGCACTCTTTTTTATAAAGAACGCCTGCGACCGTCGCTACATCGGCCTTGCCTCTAAGGCGGTTTTCCCCGCCAAAAAAACCACCTCTGCGCTTGTCGTCATCACCGTTATTGTAACCACGATCGTCGCCATTCTGAGAATAACCACCACGTCCTTTATAACCGTCGTCGTCACCATCGTCATCGGCGATAGCTTGCCCCGCTATAGCCGCCAAACCTACTGCAAGTGCAAAAAACATCATTGATAGTTTAATTTTTCTATTCTTCATTTTTTTAAACTCCTTATATAATAAACGACTTACTGTTTTTGCAAGAATAGTAGAAAATCGCCTTTTTCCTGGTTTGTACACTCACGGCCCAACGTCCATTTACAGTTACGCTTGAACCACTTCTCGATAAACTTCATATCTGTGAACCTGACTGGGTTAACAGACGGGGCCAGAGGCTCTATAACCTCACCTGTCTTCTGGTGTTCCCCTTTCGTTTTAAGATTTTTTTTATGACATGTTTCGCAACTTCTTGTCATTCCTGTCTTTGCATCTTCATAGGTTGCCACCCACATAGCCTGCCCATTTTCTGCGCTAAAATTTTTGGCGCCCTTTGCCTTGTATCGGGAGAGCAAATCTTCAACCGCTCCCGCATATGCCAATGTCTGGCCCAAGGCGATAAAAAACGTAGCTGTGATTATCATTTTTTTCATTGTCAGATCTCCAAACTCGGATAACTAAAACCAAATATTCCAGGAAGGGGGGTGGGCCGGGGTAGCTATAGGAGAGGGGTGCCACCCCGGCCGGGGGGACTCAAAAAAACGTGGTTACGCTTCTACTTTTTCGTCATCATTCTTTTCATCATTACTACTCCTTAAACTGGCTAGCCTGAGTTGCTGATTTTAAAAGCGGCATGGGTTCTAAGTGGGTTTTGGCCCCATCCCACGCATGTTCAACGGCAAAGTCTTTCCGTTTCACTCCTGTAAACATCGCAAGCACCAGGTTTTCCTTATGCAGAAAGCTTTCAGCTAACGCGCCTGTTACATGCAGTAGAGCGAGGAGAACTGTGGACCAGGCCAGAAAATTGTGCATAGCTTCGAGTTCGCTACCGTAGCGCCACCCGTCGTTCAGCAGTATCGTTGAAAACGGGCCGGAAACCTCCTTGGCACCATAAGTTAAAACACCGGTGAGGGTCGTCGCCGCAAGGCACATTATGAGGACAAGCGCCATTGTCCCGGCTGCGGGGTTGTGGCCCAGATATCGCTTGTGTCGAAGACGCGCCATGTCCTTCATATGGGCGACGACCATCGCCGGTGGATATACGAAATCGGAGAATTTGGCGTTTTTTTCGCCAATCACTCCCCAAACTATTCTTAAAGAAACAAGAAGGGCCACGGTATAGCCTGCAACCACATGAAGCTTAAGCTCACTGAATTCCGTTATGAAGGCGACTATAAACGCCAGAAGAAGGGCCCAGTGAAACACCCTTACGAACGGGTCCCAGACCTTCACTTTTTCGTTGCTCTTCATGATGTCGGCTCCTTTACTCTTTTTCATGTTTCCACGATAGCAAGTGAACCTGAAACCAAGCTGAAAGGAAAAGAACCCGCGCAAAAAGATGTTTTAGACAAACAAATAGCAGGTTAGCGCACGTCTTTTAATAAAAGCCCCCAATATATGGGAGCGCAGACTATTAAATGGAGGGTATTTAAGTATCCAGGTCTTCATAAAACGGGAAATCCCGTTCGCCGACACAATAAATACAGGTGGGGGTGTCATCATCAGTTCGCATGTAACGAGGGGCATAGTGAAATTTGCACAGCTCGCACTGGCGATAATCGTGAGTTTCCCTGCAACTTTCGCACACCGGCTGTTTCAGGTCACAATCAGCGTCAATGGTGATAACGGTCGCTATCGCCTCGCAATGAATGCATTGCATATTAACACTCCACTTTTTTATTTTATCGACTTGATCGAAACGTCTTCCGGCTTGCGTTTTAAATATGCCGCTATACCGGCCTGAATTACCGCCACGATTTCACCATCGTCACTACCCGCCGTCGCTGGAGTAGCTTTTTCGGTTGGGGCTACATAGGGAAAAACGCGGTTAAGAACCATGATCGCGCCCATGAGCAGAATAAGGACAAGGAATATTATTCCCATTCCGATAACGGTTACGGTAATTGCGGCGTCCAGATTTTCCATTTCCAGTTATCCTATAAATATGGAGCGTAAAAAGTCTGCCCCGGCCCGTATTATAGATTCTGCATGACCCGAAGTCATAAGGGCGGATTCGCCGAATAGCGCCAGCATGATGCCTGCGGCGACAGCCGTGCCAATAACGCCTGCCACGTTCGGCCCCATGGCGTGCATGAGTAAAAAGTTATGTGGATCGGCCTCTTGCCCCACTTTTTGCGACACGCGTGACGCCATCGGGACGGCGGAGACACCGGCTGAGCCTATAAGCGGGTTTACTTTGCCGCCTGTCGCTACCATAAGTAACCTGCCCAGCAAAAGCCCTCCGGCAGTGGCCACGGAGAATGCGAACAAGCCTAAAGCGATTATTTTTATAGTCTGTATGGTCAGGAACGATTCCGCCGTCATGGAAGAACCGACGGCGAGAGCCAGCAAAATGGTGACTATGTTTATAAGGTGTGTTTCCGTTGTGTCGTGCAGACGTTTTGTTACGCCACACTCGCGGAACAGGTTGCCCAACATAAGCAGGCCGATAAGCGGCGCCGCCGCCGGAAGAAGCAGGAGGCAGAGGATCGTAACCACTATAGGGAAGATAATCTTCACTTTCTGGCTAACAGGCTTTAACTGCTCCATGCGTATTTTTCTTTCCTTCTCGGTGGTCATCAGCCGCATGATAGGTGGCTGGATGATAGGCACGAGTGACATGTAGGAATATGCCGCAACGGCTATAGGGCCCAATAATTCCGGCGCCAGTTTGTTGGCAAGGAAAATGGCCGTAGGCCCGTCCGCTCCTCCTATTATTCCTATGGCCGCCGCTTGTTGTAGCGAAAAGCCCAAGAGGACCGCCACTATAAGTGTTACATATACGCCTATCTGTGCCGCCGCGCCTAAAAGCAGTGTGGAAGGATTGGCAAGTAGCGGCCCGAAATCGGTTAAGGCACCTACGCCCAAAAATATCAGGGGCGGCCATATCTCGTGTTTCACGCCCTGATAGAAGTAATAAAGAAGCCCCCCCTCGTCGCCTGATGTCATATATGACATAGGCAGGTTGGCAAGCAGGCACCCGAACCCTATCGGCACCAGCAAAAGTGGCTCAAACCCTTTTCCTATGGCAAGGTATAAAAGTAGCAAAGCTACCGCGATCATGGTGACCGACCCGAATGTTAGCGCACCAAAACCGGTCATGCCGATTATTTGCTCCATCGCCGACGATAAAGTTATTCCGCCTTCCATAATCTTCCTTGCCCATGAGTTTTTGTGAATAAAGAGAAAGAATAGTAGCACAGAGAGGGGCGGCGGGCAATTGGAGGCGTATTTTCAGGGTGACAGAGCGAGTGAAAAATCATCTATTTTCGCCTTGATAACCTTGCTTTTGGCCGGGGAATGGTTGGCGTAGCAGTAGGCGCAGGCAAACACGCAGGTATCGTAGGCGCCTATATCTTTTGCATGGATACACCCGCATCCTTTACGGGTTGGTACACGCTTTATGGCGTCGAACGGTTTGCCGGTCACGTCTTCCAGGCGGTGCGGGTCGATGCAGGAGGTGGGATGTAACCCCTCCTTCACAAAATCAGGCTCGCAACAGGTTTGCAGAGATATGCCCGCCTCTTTTGCCAGTTCCGCCATTTTATGCGTAAGCTTTAAAAGGTCAGCCTTTGCCGGATTTAAAAAGGTAACGCCATTTTTTTCAAGCAGAGGGAAAAAGTTGCGATCGAGCTTTTTGTACATATCAATAAATGAGATGACGCAGGTATCAGTCACGCCTTTCATAAGGTTCATGTTGTGAGCAAAATTCTGTAAATGCCAGTTGGCGTCTGTTGCCGATGTGAGGATAATCGGATCATAGCGCCACACAACACTGCGTGGCCCGAATTTTTGGGCTATTCGCCTTGCCGATTCTGCCGCATTTGCAGGTTCCGGCGAGGCCGGGTCGATAAACTTAGGATAGCCTATCGTGGTTATCTGAACGTAAAATTTAAAACCCATGTCGTAAAGCGTATCTAAATGTTTTATGAACGGGGCGGGGTTTCTCGTCCAGAAAACAAACGCGTCTACATCGGCAGGTTTTAGCGATACGGTTTCAGATTTTCCGTTAAACGGGTTTTTTACAACGCAATGTCCACGGGCGATTTTGTTCATGAACCACGCGCCGTAGAAGGCTGGTATGTCTGTTCTGCGAGAGGCCGATATTATCGTCATGCCCTGTTTTTGTTTTTCAAGCTCCTTCAAGGGCTTCTTTGGCCCATTGCATGGCAGAGTCCCTCGCACTGCCGCCGCCCGCCATGCGGGCAAGTTCCATTACGCGCCCTTCTTTTGTAAGGCGTTTCACGTTAACGTTGGTTTGGCCGTTCTTTACCGATTTTGCAATGTGGTAATGGGCGTGTGAAAACCTTGCCACCTGTGCTGAATGGGTCACGCAAAAAACTTGGCTCGTTTTGGCAAGATCTCGCATTTTTTCCCCCAGCCTGTCTGCCGTAACGCCCCCTATCCCTGCGTCAATTTCATCAAACACCACCGCACGGGGTTGTTTTCCGCTCAATATCGTTTTTAGAGCCAGCATGACGCGGCTTATTTCACCACCGGAAGCTATTTTGACAAGCGATTTTGGTGGTTCGCCCGCGTTTGAGCTGAACATGATTTCCATTTTGCCAGCGCCAGCGGGTGAAAGTTTTATTTTTCTGCCGTTTTTTTCCATGGGGCTTTCAGGGTCGTCGTCGTAAGTGAATAAAGGCTCAACCCGCGCCTTTTCCATGCTCAAATCTTTTAATTGCCGCTCCACGGCTTTTGCAAATTTGGTGGAGCCTTCTACCCTCTTGCGGTCAAGCGATTCGGCAAGAGACGCGGTTTTTGCCCCTAAGTGTGAAACTTCCAGTAAAAGCTTGTCCATATGGTCGCGGTCGAACTCGATTGATTCAAGCTCTTTTGCGGCTTTTTCCCGAAACGCGATGATTTCTTCTATCGTGTCGCCATATTTTCTTTTAAGCGACTTTATAAGTTCCAGCCGGTCGTCAACCTCAGCGAGTTTTTCCGGGTCCTGTTCAAGCGAGCCTGCCCATGCGCGAAGCTCGGAGGATGCCTCTTCCATATGTATAAGTGCGCTCTCGATAGATTCCTTGAACGGTTTTGCAGATATGTCTATCTCCGCCATGCGGGCAAGTTCCGCCAGTGCCTGCCCCGCAAGGCTTATTGCCGAGTTATCACCTTCGTCCAAGGTGTCAGACGCGGTCGCCGCCGATTGTAAAAGCTTATCCGCGTAGGTTAGTTTCTGTTTTTCGGTCTCAAGCTTTTTGTCTTCACCAAATGAAAGGTTCGCCTCGGTTATCTCCTGAACCTGAAATTTTAGCAGGTCAAGCTTGCGTTCAACTTCTTTTTGGTTGTCACGCATATCTTTTAATCTGCGCCTTGCCGCTTCAAACTCGGCGAACCTTTTGCCATATGTCGCACGCGCCTCATCAAGCCCAAGAAAACTGTCGAGAAACGGTAAGTGTGATTCGGTGTCGAAAAGAGTTTGTGTTTCGTGCTGGCCGTGGGTATCTACCAAAAGAGC
>JAJRTC010000241.1 GCA_024278445.1 Nitrospirota bacterium | reverse complement strand
TAAAACCAGGCTATAAAAAAAACGAGGTCTCTACGGCAAAAATAGAAGTAATAGCCCCCAGAGATGAGGTTTTAAACAGGCTTATCCAAAAACTTGTGAGGCAAGGCGCAACTCTTTCAGGAACCGAAAAAGGAAATGCCACCCTTGAGGTTGTTAAAGCAGACGGTGTGGCTCCTGAACATTTTGCGACCACCACGATATACCCGACAGACGTCATGCTAAACGGCGAATGGTTAAGAGTGGAAAACCAGAGGATGGACGGAGTAATCGTGCTGAATAACGGTTCTGCAGAATGTACCCTTATACGCGACGTTAAAAAAGGTGACATGGTGGTAACCGGAGGGTTGGGCATAAAGGTATCTACGTTTTCCGACAAGAGCGACTCCGGCGAAAAATTCAGTTTTATGGGGTCTTCCGTTTCAAGTGAGCGCAAGGTTGAAATTGCCATAGATCGTGTCACGTGGGAGATGGAGCGCATAAAAGAGCGAGCCGGAAAACTTGTGGTGGTGGCGGGGCCGGTTGTGGTTCATACGGGCGGTGTGCCGGCTCTATCCTGGATGGTAAAAAACGGGTACATTTCGGCTCTCCTGGGTGGCAACGCTATCGCTACGCATGACGTGGAAAATGCTTTTTACGGCACCAGTTTAGGTGTAGACCTGCGATCAGGCCAACAGGTGGAAGGTGGGCATCGCAATCACTTGGGTGCAATCAATACCATACGAAAGGCGGGGTCTATGGAAAAAGCCGTAGAACGTGGTTGGTTAAACTCAGGTCTTTTTTATGAGCTTGTAAAAAATAAAATTCCGTTCAGCCTCGCCGGAAGCATCCGTGACGACGGGCCACTTCCTGAAACTAAAATGGACTTGATTGAGGCGCAAGCGGAATACGCCAGGCTTATAAAGGGGGCCGAGATGATACTTATGCTCTCCTCCATGCTTCATTCAATAGGCGTTGGCAACATGGCGCCTGCGGGTGTAAAACTCGTATGTGTCGATATAAACCCGGCCGTAGTAACAAAGCTTGCAGACAGGGGAAGCCTTGAATCAGTCGGGATCGTAACAGACGTTGGGCTTTTTCTCGCGCTTCTTGTTGAACGGTTAAAGAAAAGATAGAAAAAAGCGATTATGTTTACCCTTTAATTGGTAAAATGGTGGCCATTTAAGTTAATGCAAAATACGCTAAATAAGTCGACCATATTTTATGCATAATAAAAAAACTTTTTTTGAATATTATCCGTTTGCGCTTCTTTTGATAGCCACGGCTATCCTCATCTTTTTTCCGGTTTTTACGTTCGATCTTTACTGGCACATGGCGAATGGACGCGCAATGCTGGAAACGGGCACTATAATCTCCACGGAAATTTTCTCATTCACAGCCAATGGTACGAGCTTTAATAACCATGAATGGCTGTCCCAAATTATTTTCTATCTTTTTTATCTTGCCGGTGGGGCAGGTGGCCTCATGGGGCTTAAGATGCTTCTTCTTTTAGCGGTGGTATCTATCCTGTTTTACATTTCAATGTTTCGAGGCGCTGATATTTCCGTTGCCTCCCTTGTGATTGCCGCTTTTGTTATGGCCTCGCTTTTCAGGCTCACCGTGCGCCCCCATCTTTTTTCATTTTTTTTGCTGGCGATATTTCTCCTGCTTTTATATGGCTACAAAAAAGAAAAGTTAGGCCAAAAAGCGCTCTATTTTATTCCGCCTCTTGTCATTGTGTGGGATTTTTTACACGGAGCGGTTTACGGAATGATTCTCTTAGGAGCGTTTACCTCAGCTGAAACGGTTAAATATTTCGCAAGGGCTTATACGGCAGGGTGGACAGGTTTCACATCTATGACGTTTAACAGGGTAAAAGCGCTCTGGGTTATTGCAGGTATAACTCTTGTCGCGGCATTTTTAAACCCCTTTGGCCTTATGTCATACAACGTGTTTGCCGAGCTTCTTACAGAGAACATATTGGTAACTACTATCTTGGAATACAAGGCTCCAAAGCTTGCCGATCACCAGATATTCTGGTTTCTCCTGTTTTCAACTGGCGCACTGCTTTTGCTCGAATGGCGTCGGGTAGATCTGACAGATATTTTTGTTCTAATCCCATTTGCCTATCTCTCTATAACGTACAGCAGGGCTATCGCACCTTTTCTTATAGTGGCGGCACCTTTTATAGCGGCTTCCGCCACAAAGATATTGCCTGTAAAAAACAGCGAGGGGCTTAAGGGGATTTTGCGTGTTCTGGTGCTGTCAGTACTTTCGGCTGTTGTAGCCTTGTACATTCTCAACCTTAAGTTTTTAACCCCGATTCTTGAAACAAACCACAGTTTTGGATATCAATTTGGCCAAAAATATATTCCCGTAGGTTCCGCCCGGTTCGTGAAAGAAACTGGGCTTGACGGAAACATGTATAACACCGGACATTTTGGTGGTTATCTTGCCTTTTACCTGTTTCCTGAACGTAAAATTTTTCAATATAACCATCCATACATTTTTGGTAAGGTGACGGCCACCACTCGTAATTCCACAGAGTTTGAAAAATGGAATATAAACTACGCGATAATAGGAACCAAATGGGAATATGACAACATCTTTTACCTGCCAGACTGGGCTCCGGTATATTGGGAGCCTGGCGCTACCATTCTTGTGAGGCGCAACAAAAGAAATGAAGATTTCATACGCCAATATGAAATAAATTTTTTCAGGCCGTTAATGACAAATGAACAGTTAACCGGCCTTGCCAGATCGTCGCAAAAGATTTACCCCTATATTGTGAAAGAAACAGGAACATACTTAGCCTATATGCACGACAGAAGGTTGGCCGATCTATTGGCTGATTTTCTATCATGGGATGTTGCGTCTTCCATTAAGGTAGAGGAGCGGATCAAGTTATTAAAAAAGGCTTTAAGGTATAATAGCGACAGCCAAAAACTGAAGAGCGCCATGAGCCGTTTAACCAAAGGCGCTTGACACCATATGAGCGACAAGGAAAAAAACAAAAGTCCTGATGTCTCAATCATCATCCCATGTTATTTTGAAGAAGGTCATCTCGAAAATAATGTATTGGAGATAGACCGGGTTATGAAAAACTCCATATGGTCATATGAAATAATTTTTGTAGAAGACAAAAGCCTTGATACGACGGCAGAGATAGTTCGCAAGCTAGTGGCCGAGAACAAACGGCGCAAAGCAATATTCCACAAACAAAACGAGGGGAGAGGGCAAACTGTAACTGACGGCATAAGAATGGCCAAAGGACGTGTTGCTGGGTTTCTTGACATAGACCTGGAAGTTCACGCAAGATATATTCCTGACGCCGTATCGATGATAGAAGATTGCGGCATGGATATGATAGTGGGAAGGCGCGATTACAGGCTCAAGCTTACGCCATCACACATTTTCCGGCACTTAATGAGTTCTGTGTACAAAAACTTAAGTCACTCTATCATCCCTATGCCAGTGAGAGATTCTGAGGCCGGGTTCAAGTTTTTCAGGCGTGAGGCTATCATGCCGGTATTGGACTTAACAAAAGATAAAGGATGGTTTTGGGATACCGAAATAGTTGAACGGGCGGACAGGGCAGGGCTTAAGATAGGGGAGGTGGACTGTCTTTTTGTTAGGCGTGCAGATAAAAAATCGACCGTAAAGCCCTTCCGTGATACGGTTAACTACCTTATTGCCCTTTATAATTTCAAAAAACAGATTTAATCACCAATATAACGTTCCCTCCAAGATTTTAAGATGCGCCGAGATGACTAAAACGAAACGAAAAAAGCTCTCTGTAATAACCCTTGGATGCCAGATGAACCTCCACGATTCGGAGTGGATTTCAGGTGCCCTGCAAGATGAATATGACCATACCGACAATAACGCAGAGGCAGATTTCCTGCTTGTAAACACATGCAGTGTGCGGGACAAGGCGTCGCAGAAGTTTTTCTCGCTACTTGGCAGGCTGAGGCCCTTAAAACAGGCGAAAAGAGATATGGTCATAGGCGTCGCCGGATGTGTGGCCCAGGAAATGGGAGCAGAAATTATCAAGCGCGAACCTATGGTAGACCTTGTTATAGGCACCAGGGCCATAGGCCACACGCCAGACCTTTTACGAAAGCTTGAGGAGACGGGAAAAGCGCAGGTCGATATTTCGGATACGCCTGTTTATGACGAGTTCCCTATGCGGCGGGAATCGTCTTTCTCGGCGTGGGTTTCTATCATGCGGGGGTGCGACAACCATTGTTCATATTGCATCGTACCAAGCACAAGAGGGCCTGAGATGAGCCGACCACCGGAACATATAGTAAATGAGGTTAACGGATTAC
>JAJRTC010000240.1 GCA_024278445.1 Nitrospirota bacterium | reverse complement strand
CGTAGCCCTGCTTCTTAAAATAAGGGGGCATAAAAATGCTTGGCACATTTGCGTGTTTGTTGGCACCAAGCACGGTAACATAACTGTTTTTGCAAATGCCTTCCAACGGAAATTCTCCGTCGTCCCATTCCGGAAACGCCTTGTTCAACACACGCGGGTTAGAAACCGCGCCAGACAAAAGACATTCGCCCACGGCTTTCGCTTTTTCCAGAATAGCAATTCTTATCGGGATATTGGCAAGTTCCACAAGTCTGTTGGCAAGCGTAAGATTGGCTGGCCCGGCACCAACCAAAACCACATCATACTCAATCTTCCCCACCATCTTTTTATTACCCCCCTACCTTCGCTACATTGACGTCCCCGGCCATGGCGGTTTTAAAACGTTCCTTTAGTAATGGCGCAACCTCGTATAAATCACCAACAATACCGTAATGGGCAAACTGGAAAATAGGCGCGTCTTCATCTTTATTAACGGCTATGATAGTTGCCGAGTTACTCATGCCAACGCGATGCTGAATGGCACCCGATATGCCAAGCGCTATATACAGCGCAGGCCGAACTGTTTTGCCGGACTGCCCCACCTGATGGGCATAAGGTATCCATCCTGCATCCACCGCCTTGCGCGACGACCCTACGGCGGAATCTGCAAAGGCGGAGGATAAATCACGCACGACGTCAAACCCGTCGGCAGAGCCCAAACCGAACCCGCCGCTAACTATAACCTTGGCCTGCGTAAGGTCTACCGTGTTAGAAACTTCATACACCGTTTCTTCCACGCTAACGCGGAAATCACTTTCGTCAAAGTTTACGCTTACGGGGATTATCTTCCCAGTCCTGCTGTTGTCAGGCTCGTTAGGCATCATCGTTCCAACCCGCGCCGTAGCCATCTGCGGATTTTTCCAGGGGCCCAAAATTCTCGCTTTCAGGCTTTCGCCAAAGCTTGGGCGGATGGCGTAAAGACAATCTTTATGCAAACCTGTTTTAGCAGGGTCCGCCTTTCCTTTATGTTCATAGTCGCCAATCTCAAGCTCGGTACAGTCGGCAGTCAGCCCGGTTTCAAAATATGCGGCGATACGCGGGGCGAGGTCGCGCCCTATGGTGGTTGCGCCGCAAAGCAGAATGTGCGGCGGACGTTCCATAGCTTCCAACACCGCCAACGCGGCACGCCGGTATGTAAGGGTTGTATATTCCGCAAGCTCAGGCTTATCCACCACAAATACTTCGTTTGCGCCATAATGGAAAAGGGTCTGCGGGATATCTCCCAATTCGTACCCCATCACGATGGCCTGCACTTTTACGCCCAGTTTTTTCGCAAGGTCTGTAGCCGCACCCAAAAGTTCGAAGGTAATGGGGCGCAAATCGTTTTTTATCTGGTCGGCTATAACTACAATGTCCGCGTAATTGCTCACTGCACCAACTCCTCTATTCCGCGTTCATCGGCTTTCAGTTTATCTACAAGCTCCGCCACCTCTACACTTACCGCGTCACCCTTGAACAAAGCGCACGAGCCACCCTTTTCACCCAGCTTCCATGTTTTGCCAACAACGGTAGGCGACCCGACAAGCCCTACCCTGCTTGAGTCAGCGCTGATATCGTCGAGGTTGACCGTAAAAATTTTGTTGGCCAGTTCTTCTTCGTTTCGGAGAAGTTCTTTTACGCTATGCACGTTATGGAACCTTTTATGCTCCAGCGGTTTTGCAGAGTTCGCCACCGTTATGAGCGCGGGCATAGAGGTAGTTAACTTCTGCACGCCACCTTCTATCACGCGAACACCATGAATTTTGCCATCTACGACGGCCAGTTTTTCAAGGTATGTAATTTGCGGGACGTCCATTCTCTCAGCAATTTGTGGCCCTGTCTGCGCCGTGTCGCCATCGGTCGTTTGTAAACCGGTAAAGACAATGTCGACATCACCTAAATATTTAACGACACTATACAAGGCATACGCCGTCGCCAAAGTGTCTGATGCGGCAAGCCTTTTGTCTGTCAAAAGATAACCTTTGTCTGCGCCATATTCCAACGCCTCGGCCAAAATTTCCTTGGCTGGCGGCGGGCCCATTGTAATCGCGATAATCTCTCCGCCATGTTCAGCCCTGACTTCAAGCGCTTTTTGCAAGGCGAACTTGTCGAACGGGTTTAACATCTTTTTGGCCCGCGCCCTGTCAACGGTGCCATCGGGGTTCACACCCGCTTTGGAACTCGTATCCGGCACCTGCTTTATCAGTACTGCTATTTTGTAGCCGCTCATATCAACCTTTCACTAACAAGGTGCTGAAAAAGTTTTTCAGCAAACAGCTAATAACGATAAACATTATTGATACGAAACATCTTGTCATGAAGAGTGTCAAAACAAAAGAAAAATTGGCACTTCCGCCCTAAATAAAACGTCGTGAAAAAGCAGTAAATGAAAATTCTATCAAAAGCGGGTAAAATGACGATCTTTGTGCATATGGAGAGCATTTCATAATGAAAACAGCGCTTGTTACCGGAGGAGCCGGATACATAGGAAGCCACTGCCTGAAACCGCTAAAAGCCGAGGGGTGGGACGTTGTGGTGGTAGACAACCTCTCCACGGGGCATAAAAAAGCAGTCACAGGTTTTAAGCTTGAAACAGGCGATATCGGCGACCCCGATTTTTTAGATAAAATTTTCTCGTCACATACGATAGACGCCGTCCTGCATTTCGCCGCATCGGCCTATGTAGGGGAATCTGTGCAGAACCCTGCAAAATATTACAGGAACAACGTTGTAAACGGCTTGAATCTTTTAACGTCGATGCTAAGGAACGGAGTGAAAGATCTTATTTTCTCATCTACCTGTGCAACATACGGGAACCCCACAGAGATACCAATAACGGAGAAACATTCCCAAACCCCGGTAAACCCGTATGGATACACCAAAATGGTGTTTGAACGGATGGCGACGGATCTTGCGCGATCATCCGGCCTGCGCCCCGTATTTTTACGTTATTTTAACGCCGCAGGGGCGAGCGACGACGGGCTGATCGGCGAGGATCACGACCCGGAAACCCACCTTATCCCGCTTGCGATAGCCACAGCGTTGGGATTGCGGGGCGAGCTTACCATTTTTGGCGACGACTACCCGACAAACGATGGCACATGCGTGCGCGATTACATACATATTTCCGACCTGGCCGACGCACACATGCGTGCGCTTGAATACTTGCGAGGCGGTGGTGAGCCAACCGCATTTAACCTGGGCAACGGCGAGGGCTACTCCGTCCGGCAGGTTATAGAGACGGTGGAGAAGGTGAGCGGGAAACCGGTAAAAGTTAAAATGGGCGCAAGACGAGAAGGCGATCCACCGACGCTTATAGGCTCGGCAGAAAAAGCACGAAAGGTTTTGGGCTGGCAACCCAAGTTCCCCGATCTCGAATCGATCGTTAAAACAGCTTACAAATGGCACGAAACCAATCCGAACGGATATAGTTGATAAAGCCGTAACAGAGTAGTATTGTATAAGGCCTTAAGGAGTAAATTAAAAACATGTCAAAACCGTCGATAACGGCCGAGTTCTGGGACTTTTTAAAAACACGAAAAAAGTTTTGGCTCGCGCCGATAATAGCTATCCTGCTTGCATTGGGAGCGCTAATAGTGTTTACCGAAAGTTCAGCACTGGCACCTTTTATCTACACGCTGTTTTAGAAATAGCAGGATGCACCCTCCCATATATTACGGTGTGATATGAAAACAATCCTTGTAACAGGCGGCGCGGGGTTTATAGGCGGTAATTTTACGCTGGGCGTCGTCCAAAGCGGTGAGACCCGCGTTGTAAATCTCGACGCCCTTACATACGCCGGAAATATGGACACGCTATCCCCCATAATGGACAGCCAGAACCATATCTTTGTAAAGGGGGATATACGAAACGGCGACCTGGCCTCAAAACTCCTGAATGAACATAAACCCGACGCAATCATAAACTTCGCGGCGGAGTCACACGTAGACCGCTCCATAGACGAACCGGCGGTTTTTATTCAGACAAACGTTTTGGGAACGCACACGCTATTGGAAGCATCCCTTAAATACTGGTCCGCACTTGACGACACTAAAAAAACAGATTTCAGGTTCCTGCATGTATCGACAGACGAGGTTTACGGTTCTTTAGGGACTACAGGCAAATTCACGGAGGAAACTCCGTATGCGCCAAACTCTCCATACGCCGCCTCGAAAGCCTCGGCAGATCATCTCGTCCGCGCCTTTAACAAAACCTACGGCCTGCCGACGCTCACCACCAACTGTTCAAACAACTATGGGCCTTACCAGTTTCCGGAAAAGCTGATTCCGCTTGTTATACAAAAAGCGATATCTGGTGAACCCATCCCCGTTTATGGTGACGGGAAACAGGTGCGAGACTGGCTTTTCGTGATAGATCACTGCAAGGCCATTTCCACCGTCCTTGAAAAAGGAGAACCTGGCGAGGTTTATAACATTGGCGGAGACAGGGAAAAAACGAATATCGAGGTTATTGAGACAATCTGCAACATACTCGACAAGGAACTTGGTGTTTCGCCTGAAGGCCGGCGCAAATCGCTCATATCGTTTGTAAAAGACAGGCCGGGGCATGACAGGCGATACGCCATCGACTTTTCAAAAATCAGAAGGGAACTTGGCTGGAGCCCCGAAGAAACATTCGATAGCGGCATGGAGAAAACCGTCCGCTGGTACCTTTCAAACAAAACATGGGTTGAACGGGTGATGTCTGGCGCATATATGGGCGAGCGGCTTGGCCTTCGCAAATGAAAATACTTGTAACCGGCTCAAACGGCCAGTTGGGGCGAGAGCTTGCCACGCTACTTCGCCCTTTAGGTGAACTGCTGTTGGTTGACATACAGGAACTTGACATAACCAACGCCGGGCAAGTTAATAAAACTGTAAAAGATTTTACGCCCGACCTGATTTTAAACACCGCCGCATACACAGCAGTAGACCGCGCCGAAGAAGATAGAGAACTTGCCATGGCGGTTAACGGGAAAGCTCCCGGAATTCTGGCTCATGCGGCCCAGAAAAATGGTGCCGTTATCATCCATTACTCAACCGACTACGTATTCGACGGAACAAAAAACTCACCATATACGGAAAACGATACCCCCTGCCCTGTAAACTGGTATGGCGAAACAAAACTTGCAGGCGAACAGGCTGTGATAAAAAGTGGAGCGCCTCACCTTATATTCAGAACAAGCTGGCTTTACGGTGCGACAGGAAGCAACTTCCTGCTCACGATGTTAAGGCTCTTTAATGAACGTGACAAAATAAAAATCGTAGCCGACCAGCGAGGAACCCCAACGTGGAGCAGGGTAGTGGCGAAAACTACCGTAGAAATCATAAAAAAACTGCGTGAAAACGGCAGGTTTAAAAGTTCGGTTGAGCAAGGCTCCGGCCTGTATCACCTAACCTGCACAGGCCAAACAACGTGGCATGGTTTTACAACAGCCATAAGGGAAAACGTGAAGGCAAAGGGCACGGCCCGTCTGCCAGAACTTATTCCGGTAAAAACCAGCGAATATAAAACTTTGGCAAAACGTCCGCAAAACTCAACCCTGTCTCTTGAAAAAATCGAAAAGACTTTCGGGGTGAAAATGCCGGACTGGAAAGAGGCTCTCAACCTTTGCATAAAAGAGATGGAGTTTTAATTTGCCCCGCCAACAACGCCGAAGACGCTTTAATCCATTTGTCGCCGAAATGAATTTACAGGTTTTCTAGAGCCGCCAATGGGCAACACCTTCCCCAAACGAGCCAGATGGAAAAACAGCCTTAACGTCTATAAGAACCCCTGCCCCGCCATCAAACATGGCCGTAATATTTTCAGGAGTTAAAGACTTGAATTCGTCGTGCGATACGGCAAGCACTATGGCGTCCAGGTTTGCAAGATCCTTAAAATCGACAAGGTCTACCCCATATTCTTTTTTTACTTCCGAGCTGTCAGCCAGAGGGTCGCTCACAAGCGGATTTATGCCATTGGCTTTCAATTCATTTATGATATCCGGAACGCGGCTGTTTCTTATATCGGGCACATTTTCCTTAAATGTAAGCCCCATAACCGCCACTTTGGCGTTAGTTACCTGCCGCCCTATGGCGCCTATCTGTTTTACAACCTGCCCGGCCACAAACCTTCCCATGTCATCGTTTATCCGCCGTCCGGCAAGTATGACCTGCGGATGATACCCTAACTCCTGCGCCTTGGTGGTGAGATAGTATGGGTCTACACCGATGCAATGCCCACCCACAAGACCCGGCGTAAACTTTAAAAAGTTCCACTTTGTTCCTGCCGCTTCAAGAACTTCCGACGTATCTATTCCCATGATATCGAATATAACCGCAAGCTCGTTCATGAAGGCGATATTAAGGTCGCGTTGAACGTTTTCTATTACCTTGGCCGCCTCCGCCACTTTTATAGAAGAAGCCTTGTGCACGCCGGCCACAATTACCTCGCCATACACTCCAGCCACGACATCCAGTGTTTCGTCATCCTGCCCTGACACGATTTTTGTTATCTT
>JAJRTC010000239.1 GCA_024278445.1 Nitrospirota bacterium | reverse complement strand
TGAGATTCTTCGCTACCGCTCAGAATGACAATAATTATTCATTGTGTCATTGCTGTAGAGAAGCAAAAACGACACGGCAACCTCATTCTCCCCTCCCTCGTGTGACTTTCAGGTTATGAGGTAAGGTTACATAAACGGTTATTCACCCCCACCTGACCTCCCCCCTCAAGTGGGAGGAATCCTGTTAAACCGGAATCATTAATCCGCCCATGATGAGAAGCAAAACATAAACGACCTTCCTGAAAGTTTCCTGATTCAGGCTTTTATAAAACCTTGCGCCAGCCAAAGTCCCCATTGCGATAAACGGAGCGCAAACCATAAAGTATTTTAGCGTAACCTCAGTTACAAGCCCGTTTGCCACATACGCCGTAACCATAAAAAGACAGGTCACAAAGAAAAAGCCTGTAAGCGTTGCGCGAAATTTATCGCCGTTCCATCCTTGCATGGCGGCATATATCACCACAGGCGGCCCAGTGGCAGAAGTAATTCCCCCAACCACACCGGAAATGAAACCCACAAGGTAGCCAAATTTTTCGTTCACCTTCATGCGTAGTTCTTTAACAAATAAAGCGTACAGGGAATAGGCAATAAGAACTACTGCCAAAAGAAGCCTTATTCCGTTTTCGTTAAGGCTATCCAGCATATAAACACCGACGAACACCCCTGGTAGCGAACCTGTAATCAACGGAGCTATTTTACTTTTATCTATATCGCGCCATACTTTTATCAGCATGATAGAGAGCAGAACCATGCCGTTTAATATGATGATGGGAACCGCAACTTTTATATCCATTAAAAGCGCAAAAAGCGGAATGGAAACAAGCCCCGCTCCAAAACCGGTTAGGCCTTGAACAAAACCTGCACAAAAGACTATCAGCGCAGGAATTAATAAGTCGCCCATAAGGGGTTGGCTACTTGCCGTCCAACCCTCTGCGGATGGAGCGGACAAACTTTTTAAGGTCTGCTACGGCAGATGTGGCATTTTTGGCCGCCTTTATTACGCGTATGGCCTGAGAGCCTATAACCACGCCGTCGGCCATATTGGCAACCGCCTTCGCCTGTTTTGGCTCTGTCACGCCGAAGCCCGCGATAACAGGCAGTTTTGAAAACTTTCGCACTCTTTTAACGCCTTGCGCAACATCTTTCGGGGTAGCAATCTTTTTGCCGGTAACGCCGGTTACGTTTATGTAATAAACAAAACCTTTCGCTTTTGACGCTATTTTTTTAAGCCGCGAGTTCGTAGACGTTGGCGCGGCCAGCAAGATTGTGGAAAGCTTATGTTTACGCGCGGAGGGTGCGAACTCGTCTATCTCCTCTGGCGGTACGTCTGGCAGAATCAAACCGTCCACGCCACATATGGCTGAGTCTTTCATGAACTTTTCAACGCCGTAGGTAACCACAAGATTACATGTGAGCATAAAAACGAGGGGCAAATCCGGATGAGTTTTGCGTACTTTTTTTACGATCTCCATCGCGTCTTTTATGTTTGTTCCCTTCTCTATAGCACGAAGGAAAGACTCCTGAATCACAGGCCCGTCGGCCACAGGATCTGAAAACGGAACACCTATCTCAACGATATCGGCACCGGCATCAAAAGCTGTCCGCACTAAGTCTACCGTCTGTTTTACAGACGAGTCACCAGCCGTGAGAAAAAGAACAAGCGCCGAGCGTTTTTCATTTTTAAGGCGCCTGAGGGTTTTGTCTATACGTGTCATTTTACATCACCAAATATTTTTTGGGCGACTTCCACGTCTTTGTCGCCACGGCCAGAAAGACAGACAACCAGAGACTGGCTCTTTTTCATTTTACGAGCTGTTTTCATCGCTTGAGCCACCGCATGGGCAGATTCGAACGCAGGCAGGATGCCTTCCAACTTCGTAAGTTTTTCAAATGCGCCAAGCGCTTCCTTGTCTGTAATGCTCTCATATTTCACACGGCCAGAATCTTTCAAATACGAGTGTTCCGGCCCAACGCCAGGATAATCGAGCCCTGCGGATATAGAATGCGTATCCTTAACCTGCCCGTCTTTATCGAGCATTAAATAACTTTTGGAACCATGCAGAACACCAACCTTGCCACGGGCCAACGGGGCACCATGTTGACCGGTTGAGAGGCCAAGTCCCGCCGCTTCCACACCTGTCATCGCAACTTCCATATCGTCGATAAAAGGATGAAACAGCCCCATAGCGTTCGACCCGCCGCCAACACAGGCGATGAGCATGTCTGGCAGTCTGCCTTCTTTTACCATCATCTGGAATTTTGTTTCCGTTCCTATTACAGACTGAAACTCGCGAACTATTTTAGGAAAAGGATGAGGGCCAACCACGGAACCCAGGATGTAATGCGTATCGTTAACCGACGCTATCCAGTCGCGCAAGGCCTCCGACGTAGCGTCCTTCAAGGTTCTTGTGCCGACATCTACCTTGATTACATTCGCTCCTAAAAGGCGCATACGAAATACGTTCAGCTTCTGCCGTTCCATGTCTTTCGCGCCCATGTACACGTCGCATTTTAACCCGAACAGGGCGGACGCGGTGGCGGTTGCCACGCCATGCTGGCCTGCACCGGTTTCGGCTATTACACGTTTCTTTTTCATGCTTAAGGTAAGAAGCGCCTGGCCTATCGTGTTGTTTATTTTGTGAGCGCCTGTGTGGTTTAAATCTTCCCGCTTAAGATAGATTTTTGCGCCGCCGCAATGTTTTGTGAGCCGCTCGGCTAAATAGAGCGGAGTTTGGCGGCCTACATATGTAGAGCTGTAGCGTTTCAACTTTTTCTGAAAGCTTTTGCTCTTCACGGCCTTCGTAAACTCTTTGTCGAGCGCCTCTAGCGCCGGCATGAGAGTTTCTATGACGTACCTTCCGCCAAAAGCCCCGTAATGCCCGTTATGATCCGGTAATGTCATGATTTCTCTATAGAAAATCTAAAAGTCTACTATCGGCAGAACAAAATGTAAAGGTTATGAATAGTGCAGGTCTGCTTTAAAAGAGCGTAGACGGAGTGAGTTGGTCACCACCGTAACAGATGAAAACGCCATGGCGCAGGCGGCAAACATCGGGTTTAACGTAATTCCCCAAACAGGGTATAAAACACCGGCCGCGACAGGGATAAGAAGAGTGTTATAAGCAAACGCCCAGAACAGGTTTTGCTT
>JAJRTC010000238.1 GCA_024278445.1 Nitrospirota bacterium | reverse complement strand
GGGGCTCAGCGAAATGCTTCCGGTGCAGGACACACTGGCGCTGCTCAACCGTGTCTTCGAGATTGTCATTGAGGCGGGTCGCGCGCATGGCGGTTATGTCGATAAGTTCGTCTTTTGCCCCTGTTTTTTCCTCAGCTGTTTCTTCTGCCTGTGGTGTCTCTGGTTCTGCCTCGTTAAACACATCCGCGTCTATATCGTCCTGGGAGATTAATTCACCCTCCGCCTTCTCCGCATCTTCTTCTTCAAACAGGGTCTTTGTTTCTTCCAGCTTGTCAGGTTCAGGTTCCTGTATGGCGGTTGCTGAAAGCAGTGCGTCAATATCATCTTGTTCAGTTCCATCATCGGTCTGTTCTGTAGATGATTTCGGGGCGTTTGCCGCCAGAAGGGCATCTATATCGTTCTGATCGAACGATTCACTCGCCGGTTCTTCCTCCGGCTCCTCTTTTGGAGCGTTTGCCGCCATGAGTGCGTCGATATCGTTCTGGTCAAACGATTCGCTTGCAGGTTCTTCCTCCGGTTCAACCGGGGTGGGCTCCTGAACAACCTTTTGGCTTATTATGGCGTCAAGGTCATCTGAACTTGGTTCCTCTTGGGGTACTTTTGTTGCCTCCGCCGACCCTTCTTCTTCCGGTAACGTGTCTGGCTCTTCCGTATCTTGTAGCGCATGGAGGGCGGAACCTTGTGTCGTGTCGACTTCCTCTATATTAGTAATTTCCTCTATAGGTTCATCCTCGCCATTTTCTGCCCTGGTTGCTTCCACTTCCAGAAGCTCGTCAACTGTTGATGTTTCTCCCTGCGGATCTGAAATGGCTTCATCTCTTTGTGTCGTTTTCTCGGGAGCCTGCGGGTTTGCTGTTTTCTTCTCCTTTTTACGAACAGAAAACTGTTTTTCGCAGTTGGTACACTTCATCTCAACGCCTTCATCGGCGATGAGTTTGTCGTCAATTTTATAGCGGCTTTGGCATTTAGGGCATTTTATAATCATGTTACGCCATCAAAAAAATATCGATATTCAGACAAAACTCTGACGCCCGCCGATTGTTTGACAGATTTTTAAAACCACATTTATATGGTTGTATTATAGGCTTCTTATGAATAATCATGCAAAAATCTGTTGACGGGCTCTTTCCAGGTCCGTATAGTTAGCTCCCTAAAAGTAGTAACAAACACACAAACTGCTCAAAATCCAAATCAATACAATATCCGTTCCATTTTATGTGGCCAGGAGGAATATGAGTTTAAGAATTACGTTGCTTTTGTTTTTGCTTGTCTTTGCTCTCTTTGTGCAGGCCAATCGGTATGAGCATAAGAACGAAGTGACGAATCAGCTTAGCCTTCCGACCAAGAGCCAACCCGCACTGTTTAGCTTGGCGAGTTTCGCGGGAACCGGAGAGCAAAATATTGCAAGTAAAACCCGGATGGTTGTGCTTGAGGTACTTAAAAAAAGGGCAAAATACCTTTCCAACGCTGAGATGGAGCGGCTTGCGGATACTATAACCAGATATAGCGAACAACATGGGCATGACCCGTTTCTGGTCTTGGCCGTTATAGATACGGAGAGCAGTTTTCGCAGGTCTGTTGTTTCCCGAAAGGGGGCGGTGGGGCTTATGCAGATTCGTCCGTTTGTGGCAAAAGCCCAGGCTCGCGAGCTTAACATCAGTGAAAAAGATGCGGTGAAGCTTCTGGATCCTGCGACAAATGTGATGATAGGCACATATTACCTGGCCAAAATGCGCAAAAGGTTTGGAAACCTGTCTTTGGCACTGGAGGCTTACAACAGGGGGCCGACCAAGCTTAGAAAATCACTTCGTAAAGGGCACAAACTCAGGAAAAAGTATACGCTCAGGGTTTTACGGTCACGCGAGCGGCTGATGAACATGGTTAATGCGGTGTAGAAAAAAAGATTTCAAGATTGTTTTTCCTGCCGTTCCTGGGTTTCCTTGCAGGCGATACACATAGTTGCCACCGGCCTTGCGAGAAGCCGTTTTAGCCCTATAGGCTCTCCGCACTCGTCACATAAGCCAAAAGTATCGTCTTCGAGGCGATCGAGCGCATCGTCTATTTTTTTTAGAAGCTTCCTGTCTCTGTCGAGCAGGCGCAGGGTGAAGTTCCTGTCAGTTTCGACGGCCGACCTGTCTACCGTGTCTGCCATCTCAGCTGGCATTACGTTAAGGTCGCCCCCCTCAACGGCTTTTTCGGCTTCGTTTAGTATGTCCGCCCGTTGCCGTAATAGCTCTTGCCTGATCTGTTCGAAGCTTATGTTGTCCATAACGCTCACCTCGCAATTAAGAAATCCAAGATAATTTTAACAGGTTATTTTACGGATTTATACCGTAATCGGAAGGTTCTTTTCTTGCCACTGCGGCGATTCCCCCTGCCATAACGAGGTATATGAGCATCTGTACCTCAGAGTCGCCAAAGTTATATTCAAAGAAGCCTGCCGTAAGAAATGCCAGGATTCCCCCGGCTCCTGCCGTAATGGACATTTTTGTCTCCGGGTCTTCTTTTTGCCTTCGCCATGCTTTAAGCATGACCCATAACGCCATGACAAAAATTGTGGTCCACGAGATAAGCCCCAGAACACCACGTTCTACGGCTATTTCCAGAAAATTGTTATGCAGATGTGAGATATGCGGTTCCAACACATCCGGACTCCGGTACTTTTTATACACGAGAGGGAAAGAGTTCTGCCCGACACCGAACAGCGGATAGTCTGCCACGATTTTCGCTCCGGCCTTCCACAAGAGGAGCCTTTCCTTGTTTGTGCTGTCTTGGGGGTTGAAGATGCTTCCAACCCTGTCTTGCACATTTGAAGGGGAGACGGCGAGAATAACGAGTACTATGGCCGGGAGTGCGATAGCCAAAACAGGTTTTCTTAAAACAGCCAGCGTCATGGCACCTGCCATTGTTCCTATCCACGCGTTGCGCGTAAGGGAAAATAACATTGCGAAAACCATAATCGCGATACTGGCCGGGATCCATATATCTTTCCACTTCCTGAAGTTGACAGCCACTACGGCCATAGCTGTAACTGTCGAAATCATAAGCAGACCCGCAAACGTCATGTAGATATTCTGAAAGCCGGAGATTCTGTTCATAACGTCCACTCCACGGTCTTCTACCTGAAGCATCCCTACCAGCGCCGCTATTCCGCCCGCCATGGCTATAACCCGAAATACCGTTCCTGTTTTTGTGGGATAACGGCGCAAAAAGTCGTAGGCGGCGAAATAAATAAGAATGTGTAAAAGATCTTTCGAATCTTTGATAGACTCTATGATGTCAAGAGACAAAACCGCAGAGATAATGGAGAACATCGCAAAAACGGCAAAAGGCACCCCAAGAGGTGAGATGTCCGGTACCTTTTTTTCAGATACCCATCGGCCAACCCAGCATACGATAAGGCCCGCCATAGCTATTTGCGCTACGGATATGGAGATAAAGTCTGAGGCGGAGAATAGCAGTATAAACCACCACATTCCCTTATCCCAACGGTTGTCTATTCCTTGTTTTTCGTTCACGGCATAAAAATCAGGTTTTTTCAATCAAGAGCGGAAGTATACCAGATTGGAGGCCGTGTGCCGATTCGTGTGTCGATTTTTGGTGCTTTAGCGGTTTTTAAGGTGAGTATATAGCTCTGACTCCTGCCGGCTCCCGCCGTCCATCGTTACCAGTCCGTAGGTGCTGTCTGCGCTTCTTGTTTCATCCGCCACGGCACTTTCTATGTAGGTGTACCAGTAAATCCGGTCGGGGCTTAAGATAAGCTCCAGTTTTTTCATGGTATCTTCGAAATAGGCAAGCTGGTTGCCGTGCCCCCGTTTGCCGAATTCCGTGATCCATAACGGCATATTGGCTTTTAAAACCATGGGGACGCCCAGAATAATCAACTCTTCATACTGTCCGCCATAGGTGTGAATGTTGAGAATATCGGCATATCGTGATAATCCCATGTCTATCAGCTGGTTTGTCCACTCAAATTTGGCTATACCGTCTGCCACTATGTTTACCGATGCCGCAGAGACTATTCTTGCCGAGGGATCAATGAGCCTGATTGCGTCGGACGCCATTTGCAGAAGGCTAAAATAATCTTCAGCGGAGCCGTCGAGAACGCTGAATGTTATTTCGTCCGGCTCGTTCCATATCTCCCAATAGTGAACCTGCCCCGCATATCTTGCCACGACGGGTATTACAAAGTTGTTTATATACACGTTTTTCCAGTTAGGGTCGCCTACGAGCCAGCCGGGTACATAGGCGAGTATGCCGACTATTTCCACTCCGGCGGAACCTGCTGAGTTAACTACGTCGTCAAATTTCCTGAAGTCCGGGACCGATGATGAAAAGGTCATGTAAGAAGTATCGAACCAGAAATTTACGCGTATCCTGTTTATTCCGAGTGAACGGATATCCAGCATCTGCGAGAGCGTGTCGCCCGCCGTCTGGTTACGTGGGAACATGTTAAGGGCAAGCTTGTCGTACGGCACGCTTGTGTTATCTGTATCAAGGGAGCCTTCAAGGTTTGTGGCACTCTCCGGAACTTTTATACAGCCTGCTGAAAAGAGAAAGGTAACAGATAAAAGTGCGGTAGAGAGTTTAAGAAAAAGGCTTTTCATTTATATCTCCAGAAAACTATTTAATGGTTTTTATCTTGTCGTTAAACTGAAGCTCAAATAGCTTGCGGTAATTTCCGTCTTCCTCCATCAGGCTGTCGTGGCTACCGGTTTCTATAATTTTGCCTTTTTCCATGACAATGATTTTGTTAGCGTCGAGTATGGTCGAGAGCCTGTGCGCTATCACAAAAGTAGTTCTGCCCTTCATGAGGTTTGCCAAGGCTTTTTGAACCGCCTGTTCAGACTCCGTATCAAGCGCCGATGTCGCCTCGTCTAGTATGAGGATGGCCGGGTTTTTCATGATGGCTCTTGCTATCGACAACCGTTGCCGTTGGCCGCCTGAGAGTTTTACCCCCCTCTCGCCTATGATGGTGTCATACCCTTGCGGTGACTCCATAATAAAATCGTGGGCGAACGCGGCGCGGGCGGCACGTTCTACTTCTTCACGGCTTGCGTTAAGGTCGCCATAAGCTATGTTGGCCGATATCGTGTCGTTAAACAAAAAGATTTCTTGTGTGACTATACCTATCTGTTTTCTGAGTGAGGCAATTGTAGCGTCTCGTATATCTACCCCATCGAACAGTATAACCCCGCCAACCGCATCGTAAAACCTTGGAATCAGGTTTACGATTGTTGTTTTCCCAGCGCCGGATTGGCCCGCGAAGGCGATGATTTCCCCTTTTTTTGCCGTAAGGTTTATGTCGCTTAAAATAGGCGAGCCGTTTTCATAGTGGAAGCTTACGTTTTTAAACTCAACCTGTTTTTGTAGCGGAGGAATATCTGTGGCATCTGCTTTGTCTTTTATCATTACTTCCGTGTCCATCATGTCGAAAATCCTTTTTGCCGCCGCCATGGCTTGCTGGATTTTATTGTTCGACCGGGATAACTTGCTTATCGGCGCGTAGAGCATGAAAAGCGCCGTGAGAAAAGAGAAAAAAGCGCCAACGGTGGTGTGCCCGTCTATAACCTGCCGCCCGCCATACCATATAATCGCCGCGATTCCGAATGCGCCGATGAATTCCAGAAGGGGGCTTGAAAGCTCGTTTATTTTAATAGTGCGCCGGATAGTGTCGAAATAGCGCATATTACGTTCTTTAAAACGTTTGATCTCATATTCTTCCATGCCAAACGCCTGCACGATGCGGATACCTGCGAATGTTTCTACCAGCATGGTGTTTATATCGGCCATCGCCTCTTGCGATTCTTTTGATATTACTCTCAATGAGCGCCCCAGCCTTCCTATAAGTACGCCTGAGAATGGCAGAGTGATAATGGCGACAAGCGCCAAATTGAAATCGCGATAAAAGACGACGCCCAAAAGCACAATCATCGTGAGGCTTTCACGAAAAAGGTCGTAGACTACGATAGATACAGCGTCTTGTATTAATTGCACGTCGTTCGTAACGCGTGAGATTATCTGCCCCGTCTCTTTTGAAGAGTAAAAATTGAGTGACAACCTTTGCAGGCGCGAGAAAAGATCGTTGCGTATGTCGCGAACGGCAAGCTGGCCTATCGTCTGCATGATAGACGAGGCAAAATATCGCCCTATCCCGCGCGCGCAATATATTCCGATAACGCCCATGGGGAGCAGTAGAAGCATATCCTCGTTGCCGTTCATGAAAATGTCGTCGAGGATTGGCTGGATGATTAATGCCGCCGCCCCCGCCGTTGCTGAAACAACGACCATGCAAACAGACGCGACTATAAATCTTTTCCGGTACGGCTTAAGGTATGCGAGAAGTCTTTTATAAAGGTCCATAGGTTCTAGAGGGTCGTTTGTGAACTAACTTTGCCAAGCG
>JAJRTC010000237.1 GCA_024278445.1 Nitrospirota bacterium | reverse complement strand
AGGGCGATATTAAAGTTATGGCATATGTGCCTTCAAGTTCTTTCAAGGCCGAAACAAAAGCTTTTTCTACAGATTTTTTATAGTGATGTTCTACAAGATGGGTTATTACCTCTGTGTCTGTTTCAGACTTGAAAATATGCCCAAGCTTTTTAAGTTTTAATCGTAATTTGGTGTAGTTGGAAATTATGCCGTTGTGTACCACGCAAAACGCACCATCACATGAAGGGTGTGGATGGGCGTTTTCTTTTGTTACCTTCCCGTGAGTTGCCCACCTTGTGTGCGCTATCCCGATGTTGCCGGTAACCTCGCCAAACCCCTCCCGTTCAGCCACGGCGGCAACGAAGCCCGTGTTTTTTCGCACCTGCACTTTTGAATTGCCGTTCAGGATGGCGATGCCGCAAGAATCGTATCCACGGTATTCCAGGTTCTGTATGGATTTAACCAGTTTGTCAGATATATTTTCAAGCGCCACGATTCCGGCGATACCGCACATTTTATTAATCTACCTCGATTTTGGAGCAGAGATGTTGTGGTCAATAACTTTGCCAGCGCCGATGATAGCCCCCATAGAAATGGTGTTCGACGCCCCGATTACCGCACCGTCACCTATAAAAGCGCCAAGTTTGGAAAAGCCTGTGTCTATCTTTTTACGGTTAATAGTAACCGAAATTGGGTTCAGGTCTATCGAACGGTTAATAGTCATGGTGAGCGCTCCCAAATCGGCTTTTTCACCAATAACAGAATCTCCTATAAAAGAGAGCCTGCCCACGGTCGTTCCCTGAAAAATGGAACAGTTTTTAATCTCGGCACTCTGCCCGATAACACAGTTTGCACCAATGCATGTGTATGGGCGGATAAGAACGTTATGCCCTATAAAAGTGCCAGGCCCAATATATGATGGCCCTTCCAACACCGCGCCACCGCGGATCGTAACCCCTTCGGCTATATGCACAGGGCCTGCGATAACAGAATCACGCACTACAACGCTTTTATGGATTTTAGCGTTTGTCCACGTATCCATGATGGCCTTGTTAGCCCTTAGTATGTCCCATGGATAAGCCATGTCCATCCAGTCGTCTTCCCAAATGGAGGCTCGTAGCAAACCTTTTCTTACAAGGCCTTTTAACGCTTTTTCCATATCGCCGCCAGCCCTGTCCAGGTGATCGAAAAAGCTGGCAGGCATAACGAATACACCGGCTAAAACATAATTGCCAAGTTTTTCTTTCTTTTTCGGTTTTTCCACGAGCTTTGTGATTTTCATCCCTTGCCCAAGATAGACGTTGCCATACTTTTCGCCGGAAGATGTGAGGGCTATGGCGGCTGTCGCCTCGTTGTGAAGGCCAAAAGATTGCTGGATGACGCTAAAAATATTAGACGTGGTAAGCGTGTCTGCGTAGACAAGCAGAAAATGCTCGCCGGGTGTGAACTTGTCGCGCGCTTTTAATATCGCTTTGCCTATCCCCTGGCTGTTCCCCTGGTCTACAAAGTTTATGGAAACGCCGGACGAATGGTCGGGCGAGAGATGTTCGCGCATGACCTCGCTTTTATGCCCGACTACCAGATTTACGGTATTAACACCGGCTTCTTTAAGCTTGGCAAGTGTACGGTCTATAGCATATTTCCCAGCAATAGGGATCATGGGGTTAGGGCGTGTGGCGGAAAAGGGTGTCATGCTGGCTCCGCGCCCGCCAGCTAAAACCAGAGCTTTCATATCAAATTTTTATCATCAAAGAGATATTTAAGAATATGAGGCATTATACTTGTCTTAAAGTTCACCACGCAACCAATAAAACAAGCTAACTGCTTAATTATTAAAACTTTTCACCCCGTGCTTCACGTATCTGGCTTCCAACGGCGCGAATCCTCGACCATATGTTCCATATGAACAGGAACCCGGAAACAAGTTGTAAAAACGACCCTAAAACTATTGTGACATTAAGGAACAGGCTTGGCGCAAAAATTGCAACAAGCTCCGCAAAAGAACGAATAGCGGTGCCACTTGTGATAAGCCAGTAGTTTATTTCAGCAAGGTGGGGGCTGTAGCGGATATCGTCTTTGGTGGGGCGCGGGAACATCCAGTAAGCCACCGCCATTATCAGCATTATTATGAACCCGAAAAGAGTAAGATGTGTGTGAACAGATATAAGCTTGGCCGCGCCTCCGGGGTTGCCGGAGACCTCTAAAATAAGGATAACGAGCCCCAGGATAAGACCCATCGCAAAAAATATCAGTGATGTTTTGACATATTTTCTTATTAACGTGAACATTTTTAACTAGCCTATCAGTTTTTCCATTTTTGCAATTTCATCCATTGTGTTTATACCGAGAGCTTCTTTATGATCGTCACACTCCACACCGGTTACCAAACGTCCATCAGCTACAGCTATTTTAACAAGATCGGTTAAATAATATTCGCCTTGTGCGTTTTTGTTGTTTATCCTGTCGAGTGCGTCGAAAAGAAAAACGCTGTCAAAAGAGTATATGCCGCTGTTTATCTCCTTAACGGCAAGCTGTTCATCTGTTGCGTCACGAGCTTCTACTAAATCCACGATGGCGTCGCCATCTCTTATGATTCTGCCATATGCCCCTGCGTCATCAAGCCTTATGGTTAAAATTGTGATTGCTGAAGAAGTTTCTGCCCGTTTTTCTACAAGTTTTTTGATTGTGTCAGATTTTATAAGAGGCACATCGCCTGAAAGGATGACAACGTCACCACTAAAACCGCTTAATGCTTCTTTTGCCATTATAACGGCGTGGGCGGTGCCAAGTTGAGGTTCCTGAACAGCGAACGTAACGGCTGTATCTTTAAACGCGCTCATTACTTTTTCACGGCCATGGCCTACGATTACGACTATTTTTTCAGGAGCAACTGATTTTGCAGTATCCAGAACATACGAGAGCAGTGGGCGTCCTTTCAATTCAACCAGAACCTTTGGCAGGTCGGTTTTCATCCTTGTTCCTTTGCCGGCGGCCATTATCGCCACAGCTATTTTTACGCTCATGGATTTTTGTGTCCTCTCTCGGTTAATCTATTCAGGTAACGGTGAATTATATAACTTCAACGGTTGGCAAACAAACTTATGAAAGTTTTTATTTATGAAAGTATCTCTTGCGAAGAAACGGGTAAAAACCCACTCATAGAAGAGGGGAGGGCCATGCTTAACTCAGTGATCCGAGATTTTGCGGCAACAGGCCGGGTGGATATTCTAACTGCCGCACATGGTACCTTTGCCGGCACCCTTGAAAAATGCGACATGGCGCTTATCATAGCCCCGGAAACAAACGGAAAACTTGAAAAACTGACGAACGCCGTAATAGACGATGGAAAAGTAAATCTTGGTTGCACGCCTACTGCTATAAAAGTTACCGGTGATAAATTTCTGTTTTCAAAAATAATGCAGGAACACGCCATGCCCCATCCAAAAACTTTTATTGCCGATAATTCACAAAACCTGAAAGGCAAATATGTAATCAAACCGGTTGACGGAACTGGCTCTGAAAATATCACTCTGTGCAACCTTGCTGACAATGCAGGCACAACTAAAAATATGATTGCACAAGAATATGTTGAGGGAGAACATATGAGTCTTTCAATTATATCCAACGAGAAAACTTTCGAGATTTTGTCAGTCAACAGGCAATTCTTAAGCGATGAAATGCAATATACGGGAGGCGAAATAGTAAATGTTGCGCCTGATGCCAAGCTTTGCACCATGGTCGCAAAAATCAAAAATGCTATAGCGGGCCTTAGGGGATATTGGGGGATAGATTTTGTTCAAACAAAAGACGGGCCAGTTGTTATAGAAGTCAACCCCAGGATCACAATGAGTTATTGCGCCTTATCATCACGTTTGCAAGTAAATCCTGCTGAGCTGATTTTAAGCATGGCAGGGCAGGGGTGCGACAGGTGAATAAAAAAATAAAAGTTCTGGGGCTTGATATCGGCGGCGCACATGTTAAGTATGCTGTGGTGCAAAACAAAAAAATACTTCCTGCACGCAAGATAATTCCGTTTGAGTTATATCGAACACCAACGAAACTTGCGCCACTTTTAAAAACCATTCGTAAGGATATTAAGCCGCAAATGGTTGCCATCAGCATGACAGGTGAGCTAGCCGATGTTTTTGCAACGAGAAGGGAGGGTGTGAGATTTATATTAAAATCGGCTATTGCGGCGTTCGGAGCTAGCGCAATAAGTGTGGTAAGTGTGAATGGCTCTTTTGTTACTACCTCTGTGGCTATGAAAAAAACAGAGCTGGTTACTGCGGCTAATTTTATAGCGACAGTTTTATATGCCGTGAATATCATAAAAAATGGCGTTATTGTCGATATCGGTTCAACCACTACAGATATCCTGCCCGTTATCAACGGAAGCCCGGCTCTTCTTGCCAATGATGACTTGGGACGCCTGAAATCAGGAGAACTTTTTTATGGCGGATATTTAAGGACAAACGCATCCTCAGTTTTGCAGGAGATATCAATCGGTAAAGCAAAAATTCGCACATGCCCTGAATTTTTCGCGACAATAGGCGACGCGCATCTTTATTCAGGCGATATAACAGCAAAAGATTACACATGCCAAACGCCGGATGGCGGGCCAAAAACAACACGTGGTGCCGGCATCAGGCTTGCCAGGCTTGTTTTATCTGACCCTCAAACGCTTTCTGCCAAAGAGATTGAATCTATCGCAAAACAAATTGTAAAAGCGCAAACAGAAAAAATCGCCAACGCTATAAAAAAACTTGTTGCGAAACGGAAATTGGAAAACACGCAGATTTTACTCACCGGTGCCGGTGCAAAAGTTTATCGCGCTAAACTGGCACGGATGATAAAAAATCCGTTTCATGAAAAAGTGAATGGAATAAAAGTTGAGAACATAAGCCCGGCGTCGGCAAGCGCGATAAAACTGCTTTTAAGTTATTTAGAGGCCGAGTAAGCTTCCCATATCATGGGCCAGCCTTTTTGAACGATGGAAGCCATGATACGGGCGTAGTCCTGTATTTCAGGTTGCGCGTCTTCTGCAAGCCTTAACGAAAAGTAGTGCAGAAGGTTACGCATGTCGATACTCCACACTATCTGAGTATATGCGGATACCGGCAAAACGACACGCGCCTGTTCGCGGGAAACACCGATATCAAGCAGTTCCTGATACGTGGCATACGCTTTTTTGTTCGTCGCCTCGATAATGTTTTTAGCTTTTAAAGCGGTATCCGCAGGTAGTGCGTCTCCGCTCATCTGCTTGTTGGTCGCGCTTTGCGTTCTTACGTTATCCTCGGATGGAGCATAGAAAAGCTCAGGACATTTTGTATAGCGGAACGACCATTCGTTTAAGCTTGCCGTGCGATGGCGCACATGCTGGCGCATTACGAAAATAGGGAGCCGGATACGAAAAGTCAAGTTAACCATTTCAAACGGTGATGTGTGCCTGTCGTGCCAGAGGCGCTTTATAAGTTTCCTGTCGGCTTCCTCGGTTTTGCCTTCACTTTTTTGATATGAGGTTCTGGCGGCACTTGCGATACTGCTGTCGGTTCCAAGGTAATCTACAAGCTCAACCTCACCATGCGTATGAAGTTTGTAAACCAGCCCCAGTTCTTTTTCGGCTCCATCGCTTATCGGACGCGCTGTTTCGTTCAATTCACGTTCTCCCCGGATTCAGAGTATTCACCCGCAGTTTTTATTCTTGCCACGCATTTTGCCTGTCCCAGAGCTTTCATAACTTCAAACAGACCAGGGCTAACGGTTCCACCCGTAAGTGCAATTCGCACAGGCTGTGCGAGTTCTTTAAGTTTCATACCGCGCTCGTCTATAAGCGCTCGAAATGCCGTTTCGATATTTTCCTCGCTGGAAAAATCGATGTTACCAATCCTGCTTGACAGTTCTTTTAAAGGTTCAGCAACAGCGGGCTTTAAAAACTTGGTTGCCGCTTTCTCGTTATATTCAACATTATCGATAAAAAAGTATGTCATGCCGCTTGCAAGGTCAGCTACTGTTTTGGCCCGTTGAACCAACATGGGAATAAGTTTTTCTATTTTTTCAAGCTCCGCCTTTACTCCTTTTTCTTCAAGGAATGGCGCAACAAGCTGGGCCAGTTTTTGCGGTGGTTCCGCTCGCAAATATTCGGTGTTTAACCACAAAAGTTTTTCTTCGTCAAACTTTGCGGCAGATTTACTTACAGCGCCAAAATCGAAATACGTCTTCATCTCTTCGAGCGTAAAAACTTCCTGGTCGCCGTGGCTCCAGCCCAAGCGCACAAGATAGTTTAAAAGCGCTCCCGGCAAAAATCCGCGATCGCGATATTCCATAACGGACATCGCACCATGCCGTTTAGAGAGGCGTGCTCCGTCCCTGCCCAGAATCATGGAAACATGGGCAAATTTTGGAAGCGCAAGCCCTAACGCTTTATATATCACAGCTTGCCGTGGCGTGTTTGCCAAGTGGTCGTCACCGCGTATGACGTGGGATATTTTCATGTCCGAATCATCAACGACAACGCAAAAATTGTATGTGGGCGACCCATCGGAACGGGCGATTATCATGTCGTCCAGCTCTTCATTATTAAACCGAACTTCACCGCGCAAAAGGTCTTCTACAACGGTTTCGCCATCTTTGGGTGTTTTGAAACGAATAACGAACGGCTCGCCGCAATCGGCTTTTATATTTTTGCCACGGCAGGTTCCGTCATACCTCGGTTTTTTGCCAGACTTCATCATAAGGTCACGCTTTTTATCCAGCGTCTCCTTGGGGCAGACACAGCGATATGCGTGATCGCCATCCAACAGCTCGTCTATACGTTTTCTGTAAATATCCTGCCTTGCCGTCTGGCGGAACGGGCCTTCGTCATAGTCAAGCCCTAACCAGTCCATCGCCTCAATGATCTGCCGGATAGATTCGTCTGTGGAGCGTTCAAGGTCGGTATCTTCTATGCGCAAAATGAACTTGCCACCATGGCGCCTTGCATAAAGCCAGCTGAATATTGCCGTGCGCGCTCCGCCTATATGCAAATACCCCGTAGGGCTGGGTGCGAATCTTGTTCTTATCTCCGTCATGATCGGTCAATTTTAAGGCTTAGGTCGCGAAGCTGTTTTTTGTCAACTCCGGCGGGGGCTTCGGTCAACATGCATTGGCCTTTCTGGGTTTTCGGGAAAGCTATCACATCGCGTATCGAATCTGTTTTCGATAGAATCGCCACCAGCCTGTCAAGCCCGAAGGCTATCCCGCCATGTGGTGGAGCGCCGAATTCCAGCGCGTCCAGCAGGAACCCGAATTTCTGCCGAGCCTCCTCCTCATCAATTGCCAAAGCCTTGAACATTTTGCTTTGTATTTCCTGTTTGTGAATACGGATAGAGCCTCCTCCTATCTCAACGCCGTTTAACGCAAGGTCATAAGCCCTCGCCCGCATCTTTAAGGGGTCTGTATCAAACAGCGGAATATCCTCCTCAACCGGAGACGTGAAAGGGTGATGCAGGGCAACATATCTTTTTGCCTCATCATCATATTCTACAAGCGGGAAATCTGTTACCCATACGAAACTGTAAATGGATTCGTCTATCAGGTTCAGTTTTTTGGCAAGGTTAACACGAAGATTTCCCAGCGTAGCGAAGGCAACTTCCGCCTTATCCGCTACAAACAGCATAAGGTCGCCCTCATTCGCCCCAGAGGTTTCTTTAAAGGTGTTTAAAGCTTCAGGTGTGAAAAACTTGGTGATTGGCGAAACAAAACCTTCTGACGTTATTTTTATCCACGCAAGCCCCTTTGCTCCATAAATTTTTGCTTCCTCGGTCAGGTCGTCAAGGTTCTTTCGTGAAAACTCGGCGCAACCGGGAGCCGTCATAACTCTCACCGTTCCACCTTTTTTAACGGCGTCTACGAAAACTTTAAAACTGGACGAGACTGCGGTTTCTGAAACATCAGCAAGTTCCATCCCGTATCTCATGTCCGGTTTGTCTACCCCGAACCTGTTCATCGCATCGCTATAGGTAATAGTGGGGAACGGCGTTTTAACTTCTATTCCTGCGCTATCTTTAAAAATGTTGGCGATCATGCCTTCAGATATTTCACGCACCATTTCTTCATCGATGAATGACATTTCCATGTCTATCTGCGTGAACTCAGGTTGCCTGTCTGCACGCAAATCTTCATCTCGAAAACAGCGGGCTATCTGGTAATAACGATCCATACCGGCCACCATAAGCATTTGTTTGAAAAGCTGTGGCGACTGGGGGAGGGCGTAAAAATTGCCGGCATTTAAACGGCTTGGCACAAGATAGTCACGCGCTCCTTCCGGTGTCGAGCGTGTCAGAATAGGTGTTTCTACATCCAAAAACCTTTGTGAATCAAGATAATTTCTTGCGGACATCGTAACTTTATGCCGCAAAACAAGGTTGTTCATTAGCGGCCCACGGCGGATTTCGAGGTATCTGTTTTTAAGCCGCATAGCCTCGCCCGGAGTTTCATTTTCATCAATAACGAAAGGAGGGGTTTTAGAGGTGTTCAGTATCGTTGTTTCGTCTGTGTATACTTCAATCGCACCTGTCGCAAGGTTTTTGTTTACTGTGCCTTTTGGCCGTGCGGAAACTTTCCCCTTCGCCATAATCACGAACTCCGAACGCAACGAATGTGCCAGATCGTGGGCTGACGCGTCTATTTCCGGGTTCAGAACAACCTGTGTGATGCCGTATCTATCCCAAAGGTCAACGAACACAAGGCCACCATGGTCACGGCGACGCCTGACCCATCCAACCAATGTCACTTCACGCCCCACGTCGGAACTTCGAAGCTCTCCGCAGGTATGGGAACGGCGAAAACTGTTTTTATCAGGCATGTTACAAAAAGCCTCTCCAATCATAAAAAATAAGGCACGAATTTTATCACATGAGAGGGGTATAACAGGGAAATAAAGTAGTTGGACGCTTTAAATTCCATTAATCATCTTGAGCAGGCAGGAGAATAGGGCCCCTCAAAGGAAGCCATATGGTAAAAGCTGTTCCTTTACCAACTGTAGACGTTACATTTATTTCACCCGAATGGCTTTTAACGATTTTGTGGACTATCGGTAGCCCAAGCCCGGTTCCAGTACGCTTTGTAGTAAAAAATGGCTCAAAAATTCTCTCTAAGTGCTCAGGCTCAATTCCCTTGCCGGTGTCCCTGATTGTTATGCGCACATGATCCATATGGGTATCTGAGTTTTTACCCCATTTGCGCGGAGCCTGGCGGCGGTCATTAGGATTACTCGCTTTTACAGCTTCCACATAAATGCTACCGCCATTTTCCATTGAGTCTGCGGCGTTTATTAAAAGGTTCCATATAATCTGGCGTGTTTTTTCATTGTCAGCGTAAGCCACAAGGTCATTATCGATATTTTCTTCGATTTTTAATTTTTCCCGGTATTCAGGATTAGATTTAAGAAGAAGCAACGTCTCGCTTATGAGATTGCCTAAATCGACGTTTGCCAAAAACATTTTTTCTTTGGAAGCGAAATTCAAAAACTCGGTGATAATGCTGTTTAGCCGTTCGGCCTCCCTGATGATGATGTCCATAAGACGTTTATCTGAACTTTCAAGCTTGGATGAAATATCGCTTCTTAACATCTGGATAGACCCGCTAAGAGAGGCTAACGGGTTGCGTATCTCATGGGCTATGCCGGC
Source organism: Nitrospirota bacterium (assembly GCA_024278445.1). Taxonomy (GTDB): domain Bacteria; phylum Nitrospinota_A; class UBA7883; order UBA7883; family JAJRTC01; genus JAJRTC01. Next base: position 10,705 of record JAJRTC010000237.1, on the reverse strand, counting down.
GGCCACACGGCCAAGGGAGGCCTGTCTTTCAGCTTCCGAAACCTGCTTTTCCATCTTTTTGAGATTGGAAATATCGTGAAAAGCCGCCACCGCACCGCGTAGCTTGCCCCCTACGATAAATTTGCTAACGGACATGGTAAGGGAAATATTCGTACCGTCTTTTTTCGTATAGACCCAGTCAAATTGACGTGTATGCCCATCCATCGAATGGATGTGCTTAAAAAACCTTGCAAGCCGTGGCAATTGTAGCACCGTGTCTATCTCGGCGTTTATGATATCGGAAGAATCTATTCCCAAAATTTCGGTTGCCGCAGGGTTGCTTGAGAGTACTTTTCCGGAAAGGTCTATGGCCAAAAACCCTGACCCCATATTTTCAAGAACGTTCTCGTGAAAAGCCTTAAGAAGGGTAAAATCTTTATCCTGCTGAATTAATTGCGCATCCTTGCTTAATAGCATCTTTGACATATGGCCGCTCAAATATGCCACCAGATAAAAAACAGCAGTGTTTATTACGCCACGCATGAAAACAAATTCGAATTCAGATACGTCGTAGACAGGTGGAAATGTGTAGTAAGGCTCAAAAAACTCGTAATATTCAAGCAGTAACAGCATGCAGTAGCTGATGCTTGAGAAGGTGGCTATTATGTAAACCGCCATTCTCGATAATAAAATGGAACTTGCGAATATTACGAGGATATAAAGCAGTGAAAATGGGCTGTTAACCCCGCCTGTGCAAAATATAATGGAGGTTATAAGCAAAAGATCAAGGTAGAGCTGAGTAAAAACAAAAACCCTGCTGTTTTTAACAAACCTTAATAAAATCGCATAAATTATTGAAAGCAGATAGGCCGCTACTATGGTTACAGAGGCGGCGGATACACCGGCAAGATTTCCGTATTTGGACTGAAAAAAAACAACCAGCCCCATGAAAAACGATACGACCGCCAGCCGCGCCGCGAGCAGGGTTCTTAAATATGATTGTGGTGCCGCCAAAGATGAAACGGTAACGTCTTTGGTTTCATCAGGATTCTGGGCCATGTTCATAAGTTATTAAGATGGGCCGACCCGGCTTGTGTCGGGTTGTTGATATATCTCTTTTCTCAGCCGACAACGTCTCCCATTTTGAATATAGGCATATACATGGCTACAACAACAAAACCAACCACTACACCCAGAAAAACCATAAGCATAGGTTCCAGCATCGATGTAAGTCCATCAACAGCAGTGTCTACTTCCTGATCGTAAAAATCAGCGATTTTATTCATCATTTCGTCAAGGGCACCCGTTTGCTCGCCAACTTCTATCATCTGCACAACCATTGCAGGGAAAACACCCTGCTCTTTTAAGGGGCCAGAAAGACCCTTGCCCTGCTTGATATCGTCTATTACGCCCAAAACAGCAAGCTCAATCACTTTTTGCCCGGCTGTCCTGGCAGTAATGTTAAGCCCTTCTATAATCGGCACACCGGACGAAATGAGAGTACCCATGGTCCTTGTAAATTTAGCGACCGCTACCTTTTGTATCAACGTACCGAATACGGGCAACTTAATGATAAGTTTATCCGTTATTATCAGGCCTCTTTCTGTTTTCCGTATGTAAGAAATGGTCATAAAAAGAGCGACCGGGGCCAGAAACACAATATACCAGTTAGTGATGATAAAGTTCGAGGCGTTAAGCACAACCTGTGTCGGCCAGGGGAGTGCCTGACCAAAATCGGAAAACATCTTGCCAAACATGGGAATAACAAAAACAAGAAGAAAAATGATAACCGCAACCGCAACGGTAACGATGATTGCAGGATACATCATCGCAGATTTCACTTTGGCCTTAAGCGCTACGGCCTTCTCCATATAGTCGGCCAGGCGAAGAAGAATTTTGTCCAGTATACCGCCAACCTCGCCGGCTTCTATCATGTTCGTATATAGCTCGTCGAATATTTTCGGGTGTTTGCGTAATGCATCGGCAAAAGTATCACCACCCTCTATCTTTGTTCTCACGTCGTTTATAGCCGAGGCGAACGTCCTGTTCTCAACGCTCCCTCCAAGTATCTGAAGGCACTGCACAAGTGGAAGGCCGGCCCCTATCATCGTAGCGAACTGGCGGGTAAATATGACAAGGTCTTTTTGCGTGGGACCGCCACCAAACAGGACGATATCTTTAGGCTTGGCTTTCAGCTTGCTGTAATTTATCCTTTGCCGCTTAAGGATTGCTTCTGCCTGTTTGAGGCTTTCGGCTTCCAGTTCACCTTTTTGGGTTCCAAGTTTTGTTTCGTACTTATATTGAAACGCGGGCATTTTTATTTTTCCCTTCCAGGAGGCTCACATTGCAAATGTTTGTAAGATGACCATCTAATTTTCAACTTCCCTTCCCGTGCTTACCAGCATTTTGCGGAAAACACGGTAAAAACTTTCGTTCTCTTTCATGGCTTTTTTAAAGATCAGTTCGAAATTTGAAAAATCAGCCTCGCCTAACACAAGGTTTACGCTATTCGTCAAAGCCGTCATGTTATCCATAGATTTAAAGTTTTTTCCAATCATGGCAACAAACATACGGCGCCTGGTATCCATGGAAAGAGGCTGTACGTATTGTAAAATTGCGTTGTTTTTAAGGTCGCTCCCATCAAATCGCTCGTTGAGCAAAATGATATCGTAAAAGTTGAATTGAAGTTTTGCCAACGCCTCATCGCTGGATTTCACCGAGGTTATAAGATAGTTCATCTTTCGCAATACGGGCGATATAAGCTCTAAGTTATCAGGGTCTGCCACCAGCGCTCGAAGCGACCCTTCCTCAAGTATGTCCATTTCATCTTCAATGGCGTCCATCATCGATTCTAACGATGGGGCCAATGCGCCAGGAGCCGCTTTGGGAACCTGTATCTGGCGGGTTTCGTCTAACAGCGACGGGGAGGTTGGGGTAGATGTCGGCACGCCTTCAAACTGTGGCAGATCGGCAGACAGTGCCCCGCCTCCCGCTGGAACCGTTACGTTGCTTTTACAGTTTGGGCACTTGAACTTGAAATCCTTATCTTGCGGAATTTTTTCATCAGGGACGTTAAGCGTCTTGTTGCAATTCGGACAATTTATTTTCATAGGAGCTTACTTTTTTTCTTTCTAACCATGTCGGCTTCTTTTTCGTATGCTTTATCCATGTTAAGGCTGTCGATGTTGGTTGTCTTCTCGCCTCTCTCGGCCTTGAGTGTGTCTATACCACGGCTCACAACAGGCTTGCGCGAGGCATATGCTATCGCCGTTTCCTCTGTGATAAGCCCGTTCGCATAAAGGTCTACAAGGTTTTTATCAAAGGTCTGCCAGCCGAAAGCTTCGGATGCCGTAATTATGTCGTAGAAAGTTCGTCCTTCCTCCTCGCCGTTTAATATGGCGTCTTTAACCCTGAGGTTCATGCCCATTATTTCAAATGCGGCCACGCGGCCTCCGCCAATCTTCGGAATAAGACGTTGACACACAACCCAGCGTAAAGACTCGGCCATACGGATACGTATCAGTTTTTCTTCTTCAAGGTCGAACATGCCGACGATACGGTTTATCGTTTGCCCGGAATCGACAGTATGAAGCGTGCTCATAACGAGATGTCCCGTCTCGGCGGCGGTAAGACCTATTTCGACAGTTTCCTGATCCCGCATCTCACCTACCAGGATGACTTTTGGCGCCTGACGCAGGGCGGCACGCAATCCGTTTGCAAAAGTGTCAAAATCGTCGCCCAACTCTCGCTGGTTGAAGGTAGATTTTCTGTGCGGATGAATATACTCCACCGGATCTTCAAGCGTTACCACGTGAACCGATTTTTCGTGATTGATGACATTCAGTATAGCGGCAAGAGATGTTGACTTACCGGAACCCGTAGCACCGGTAACAAGCACCAGGCCGTTTTTATCTTTTGCTATTTCATGGAATATCTTGGGTAGATGCAAATCTTCTATTGTAGGAATAACGGTTTCGAGCTTCCGCATTACAAGGGAGTAGGTATTGCGTTGTGAAAATATGTTTACACGAAACCTGGCCCTGTCGGCTATCTGGTATGAACAATCGGCAGAACCGTTTTCAAGAAGATTGTGCAGGAGGCGCTGGTCGTTGTTTATAATGTTCATTGCGATGATTTCTGTCTGGAAAGGGGTAAGTTTCCAGATAGGCGGGTTCATCGTAACATCCACGAGTTGGCCTGCGGATTCTACCTGCAGTGGTTTGCCAACGGTAATGTTGAGGTCAGAAACTTCGCTTTGGCTGTCGAGCATCGTTTTAAGGATATAGTCAACTTCCTTCTGTCTCACGCCTCGCACCCTTTCAAGATAACGTTACAAGGCCGCCTGCAACAGGCTTTTAGAGAAAGTCTTGTTGCCGTTTTTGCCACCCCGCACGTTGTCATTTTCACGACCTTAAGTGGCTGTAATTATATAATAATTAACGGCTTTTAGAAAGGATTTATTGCCTGAATTGCTTAGATAATCTTAACGTCTGGTTGTAGTAGTTGCTGCCTATCTCCTCGCCGTACCAGATATCGGGTTGCGAGGCCATTCGTTCGTACTTCATTTTGAACAGAATCTGGCCATCCTCAATAATAAAAGGCACGTCATGCGGGCGCACTTCCAGCACCGCTTTGGTTCCTTTCACTTCGCCGTTCCTGCCATAACCGAAGCCGGGGTCGAAAAAACCTGCGTAATGGGTGCGAAGTTCGCCTGACCCCGCATCAAACTCCACCATCTCGGCGGCGCAATTCAGCGGAACACGGATACGTTCTTTTGATGCGAAAATATAGAACTCCTCCGGTTCAAGGATAAGCCTGCCATCTTTCGGAGTGTGGATAGCTTCCCAAAAATCCTCGGCGTCATAATGGGCGATCTTTTCAAGGTCGATAACCTGGCTGTTCTTCTTAGCCATATAGCCTATCGATCCGCCATTCAAGCCGGCGGAGGAGAGGTCTACGCTCATGAGGAGCCCGTTATCAGTTAAATGCCTGTAGTGCGCTTCAATAAAATTTTCATCAGCGTCATAGAGTAGCCTTTCCCTGCTATAAAGATTTGTCAGGTCAGAGTTCCCTATCCCCTGACGTTTTTCATATGGCGCAATAGTTGCCGAATTATCAGCCTGTGGAGCAATTTCGAAAAGCCGCAGTTGGTTAAGCTTCTGCCCGGTCTTAACCTTAATTGTGAAGGAGCGCGGTACAACCTCCAGAAAAAGCTCACCTTTATAATTATTTGCTACATCCTCAAACCTTGCACAATGGTCTGTTATTACACGGGTAAAAACGTCTAGCCTGCCTATTGAGCTTTTGGGGTTTGTTTTACCTTTTACATAGTTTGGCAGGGCAAGTTTTTCCCTTAACGGAATGAGGTAGACGGCCCCTTTTTCAAGGATTGCCCCTTTTTCGAGGTTGATTTCGTACATAACGAGATCTTCCATCCGCTCACGAACAGTGTGCCCCTGCGGCAAAAAACTGGCCTGAAGCCTGTAGGCCGTGGAACCCAAGCTCAAATCGAGAGAAGCCGGCTGTATACCGACGTCAGCCTGCTTGTAGTCAACCTGAATCTGCCCTTCATCAAGAAGACTCCGGATATCTTGCGATGGCAAGGCACCCCCATACCAGTATTCGGGTTCTGTCATGACTATAAAACTCAGTAAAGTTTGACTCTTTTCAGCGGATTACTATATCATTAAAAATTCTTTTAAAACAAGCCGTAACGGAGCCAACATGACACAGTTCACCGGCGCCGAGATTTTTGTTAAATCTCTGCTGAAATTAAAGACAGCCCTGATCTTTGGGTACCCGGGCGGGGTCGTTCTGCCCATATATGACGAGTTATTTAAAAACCCGCAACTGCGCCACATCCTCGTGCGGCACGAGCAGGGGGCCGTTCACATGGCCGATGGCTACGCAAGGGCCACAGGAAAAGTCGGCGTGGCACTTGTTACGTCTGGTCCCGGTGCAACTAATACCGTTACTGGAATCGCTACGGCGTATATGGACTCCATTCCAATCGTGGTATTTACAGGGCAGGTGCCAACTGCGCTTATAGGCAACGATGCCTTTCAGGAAGCGGATATCATCGGCATAACGCGCCCATGTGTGAAACATAGCTACCTTGTGCGCGATGTCAAACAACTTGCGCCTACGATAGCTGAAGCGTTTTATATTGCTTCTACCGGTAAACCGGGCCCGGTGCTTGTGGATATACCAAGGGACGTGGCAACAAATAAGAGTACATTTAACTTCCCTGAAAAAGTTGAGCTTCGTTCATACAAACCAACAAAGTCTGGTCATCAAAGGCAGATTGAAAAACTGGCGGACGCGCTTGAGAACTCTAAAAAACCTGTTTTTTATGTTGGTGGCGGAGTAATTTCCGCAAACGCCGCAGGAGAGCTATCGAAACTTGCAAAGCATACTCACACACCCGTGACGGAAACCCTTATGGGGCTTGGCAGTTTTGATTCGTCACACAACCTCCACCTTGGCATGTTGGGGATGCATGGCACATATCGCGCCAATATGGCCATGACAGATGCTGATCTCGTGGTGGCATTGGGGGCGAGGTTTGACGACCGGGTGACCGGCAAGATAGACGAGTTTGCGCCTCACGCCAAGATAGCGCAGGTGGACGTAGACCCTACTTCAATTTCTAAAAACGTAAAATGCGACATTCCTGTGGTGGGCGATTTAAGCGACGTTTTAAAGAAGCTTAACGTGGCCGTAAAAAAGCGAAAAGTGCCGTGGAAATCGAAAACAAAAGAGTGGGTTCAGCAGATAGACGAGTGGAGATCGTCCAACACGCTTGCCTACAAGACGAAAAAGAACGTAATAAAGCCCCAGTTCGTGTTAGAGGAGATAAACAAAATTACAAAAGGCGACGCTATCTATACCACCGAGGTGGGGCAGAACCAGATGTGGGCGGCGCAATACCTGACTCTGACTAAACCGCGCACGTTTTTGACCTCCGGCGGCCTTGGCACGATGGGATATGGTTTCCCTGCGGCTATAGGAGCACAGGCGGCGTTTCCGAATAAAATTGTTATAGATATCGCAGGCGACGCTTCCATCCAGATGAACATACAGGAACTTGGAACGGCTGTTCAGCAAAATCTGCCGGTTATTATTGTTATATTAAACAACGGGTTCCTTGGTATGGTGCGGCAATGGCAACAGCTTTTCTATGAGAACAGGTATGCCTACAGTTGCATGGAGCATCAACCGGATTTTGTTAAATTGGCCGAAGCCTACGGGGCGTTTGGAGCGCGTGTTACGAAGCCGGAAGAAGTGGCCCCGGCGATTAAAAAGGCAATAAAGTTGAAAAAACCTGCAATTATAGACTGCGTGGTGGAACGCGAGGAGAACGTTTACCCGATGGTTCCTGCCGGTGCACCTATTAATAAAATGCTTTTAGCATAAAATGACGATGGAAAATATAAAAAGATGAGACATACGATTTCTGTTTTGGTGGAAAACAAGTTCGGCGTGCTATCGCGCGTGTCGGGCCTTTTTTCTGGCCGTGGCTTTAATATCGAGTCATTGTCCGTAGCCCCTACTATGGACACCTCCACGTCTCGCATGACTATTATCACACGAGGCGACGACGCCATCGTAGAGCAGATAACAAAACAGTTGAACAAACTTATCGACGTTATCAAGGTTAGCGATTTCAAGAACGAGGAGTATGTAGACAGGGAGATTGTTCTTGTGAAGGTAAACGCAGAACCAAACAACCGGGCCGAGATTTTGCGGATGACGGAGATTTTTCGGGGCAAGGTTGTAGACGTATCGCCCAAAACATATACCCTGGAGGTTACGGGGAGTGAAGGGAAGGTAAACGCTTTCATTGAAATGATAAAACATTTGGGAATTATCGAGATTGCCAGAAGCGGCAAAGTGGCTATCTCCCGTGGCAGGAGAACCTTGGGGTAGGTTTACTGTCGAAACTAAAAAATCTTACTGGTTTTACAACTACAGTTGAATATCTGGCCGGTGTGAGTATACTCTCCAGTTTGACTATATCAACTAATCATTGTTTTGATTTATAAAAGAAGGACAGGCGAAAGAAGATGGCAACTATTTATTACGAGAAGGACGCAGACTTAAAACACCTCGATGGTAAAACCGTCGCAGTCATAGGCTATGGTAGCCAGGGGCATGCGCATGCCCTTAACATGAAAGACTCCGGGGTAAACGTAGTCATCGGTCTTCGCGACGGAAGCAAGTTTAAGGCTATAGCGGAAAAAGATGGCTTAAAAGTTTTGTCGAACGCATCTGCGGCAAAAACAGCGGACATAGTTATGTTTCTCGCACCCGACACCGCCCAGGCCGATATTTTTAACGACGATGTAAAACCCAATCTGCAAAAGGGTAACGCCATAGCGTTTGCTCATGGGTTTAACATCCACTACGGGCAGATCACGCCTCCTGATGATATCGACGTGTTCATGGTGGCTCCAAAAGGGCCGGGGCATCTTGTTCGCCGTACATACACCGAAGGCGGCGGGGTTCCATGTCTTGTCGCAATTGAGCAGGACGCGACCGGTAACGCTAAAGATGTAGCGCTGGCATATGCCAAGGCCGTTGGCGGAGCCAGAAGCGGCGTTCTTGAAACCACCTTCGCCGAGGAGACGGAAACCGATCTCTTTGGTGAACAGGCGGTTCTTTGTGGTGGCGTCTCCGAGCTTATACGCGCCGGTTTCGACACCCTTATAGAGGCCGGATACCAGCCTGAAATTGCATATTTCGAGTGCCTGCACGAAATGAAACTTATCGTGGATCTTATTTACGAAGGCGGCATAGCCAACATGCGTTATTCGATCTCCGATACGGCGAAATATGGCGATATCACCCGTGGCAGAAGGGTTATCAACGAAGACACAAGAGCCGAGATGGCCGATATCCTTTATGAAATCCAGAGCGGTGCGTTTGCGCGTGAATGGATTCTTGAGAACAAGGCTAACAGGCCCGTGTATAACGCTATTTTGAAAAACGATGCCCAGCATCCGATTGAAGAAGTTGGTGACAAGCTCCGCTCCATGATGTCGTGGATTGGAAAGAAGATAGAGGACTAAAGCTGTGAAAAGGCTACCCATTGCAACAGACGCATTCATGTTTCTTATTCCGCTTGGAATCGCCGGAATAGTTTTCTGGGCGTTCGACTGGGAGGTTTTGTCATGGATAAACGCGATCCTGTTTCTGTTTGTGGCCTATTTTTTTCGCGATCCTGAGCGGGTGGCACCTGCAGGCGAAGACCTTTTTGTGGCACCTGCGGACGGTAAAGTCGTTCTTATCGACACGGCGTATGACAGCCCCGATCATCCTGAGGGATCGGTGTGCGTGTCGATATTTTTATCGGTATTCAACGTTCATATACAGCGAATACCGGTTGCGGGTTCTCTTCGCAGAAAGTTTTATAATCGCGGAAAATTTTTGGCCGCGTGGGATCATAAAGCAAGCCTTGACAACGAGCAGAACCTTATCGTGCTGGACACAAAGTTTGGTGCTGTCGGGGTAAAGCAGATCGCGGGGCTTATTGCCCGCAGGATATCGTGCTGGAAAAGGGTGGGGGATTCGCTTGCGAAAGGCGACCGTTTTGGCCTTATCCGTTTTGGTTCCAGGGTAGACCTTATCCTTCCGCCCGAGATGGAAATTGTTTCTAAAATCGGAGATATCGTAAAGGGTGGCGAGACTGTTATGGCCCGCGCCCGTATGTGAGGGGAAACTCATGGAAAAAAATCTGAACACGGAAGCCAAGTCTCAGAGGGGTAAAATGCGTTCGCTTGACACGAATGGCGAAGGAAAGTTCGCACGGTTCGGGAAAATCCAGAAGGGCATTTTTATTGTGCCGAGCCTCATAACTTCTGCGGCTTTTTTCTGTGGCTTTTTTGCGATGGTTTCATCCATTAAAGGTGATTTTTACACAGCCGCGTGGGCGATTATCCTCGCCATCTTCCTGGACGGCCTTGACGGACGTGTGGCAAGGGCCATGGGCGCCACTTCTGATTTCGGCGTGCAATATGATTCACTATCAGACCTTGTGGCGTTTGGTGTGGCTCCTGCGGTTCTTATGTATAACTGGGCCTTGCACGATTTTGGCCGCATAGGGTGGATGGCCGGGTTCCTTTTTGTTATATGCGGTGCCTTGCGGCTTGCACGGTTCAACACGCAATCCACAGAGGAGAGGAAGAGCCGCTTCGTAGGCATGCCTATACCGGCGGCGGCCGGCCTGCTTGCGGTTATCGTACTGCTTACAAAAGGGGCGTTTGACTTAACCCGTGTTCCGGCAATTTTGCTGGTGATAACCATATATGTGCTTGCAATCCTTATGGTGAGCAACGTTACGTTCAGGAACTTTAAAGGAATCGACTTAACCCAGCGCAGATCTTTTCCCATACTTCTCGCCGTAATACTGGCCGCTTTTGTTATTGTCCAGTTCCCGAACTACATGCTTTTCGCCATGGGTATAGCCTACGCTGTAGATGGCCCTGTCGTGTGGTATATGGAGCGGCGCGACAAACCATGGAGCCGTCTTGCGCTAGACTTTTTTGGTCTGGATAAACAGGAAACCGAAACTCCCACTTAAAGCGCTGTTATGCTTGAAAATAAAAAGGCTCTTGGCGTACTGCGGGCAATCGAAAGTGGCGCGGTCACCGGAATATCTGAAAAACACCACCCTGCCGATATAGCCTTGGCATTAGATCAGCTTACCGACGAAGACCTGATCCTT
>JAJRTC010000236.1 GCA_024278445.1 Nitrospirota bacterium | reverse complement strand
TCTCCGCTTGCTGGAGCGCAAAGGCAATCTGCTGATCAGTAAACTTCGATTTCCTCATTGGTAAATCTCCTTTAAATGACAGGTTAAATTTACCAGAAAACTCGCATTTACAACGGATCAAGATATCGGGAAGAGGTCACCCTAACCTATTGAAAAATGGTGAGCCGTGTAGGATTCGAACCTACGACCCGCTGATTAAGAGTCAGCTGCTCTACCAACTGAGCTAACGGCCCTCACCGGAGAACAGTCTACAACACCGGAGATAAAAGGAAAACGGCTTTTTATTTTATTATGCGCTCTTTTGCCGAGCTTTCATTAGCTATCGACACATTGGCACCAACTGGCCCTACACCTGGTAGTGGTGCGCCCGGCAGGACTCGAACCTGCAACCCACGGATTCGAAGTCCGTTACTCTATCCAGTTGAGCTACGGGCGCATAAGGAGAATTGTGATTACGCTAAACCTTAAAAGAAGACCCAGCAAGTAAACATCCCGGAAGGTAGAAATATCGGAGCCTTAAAGCCTTCGATAAAAAAACTTTCAAACCAGGGGGCGGTGCTGATATTGGACAGGCCTAGTTTGCCGCTGTCACGGTTGGTGAACCGCCACTTTTGCCAATGTCAGATTTTTGTATTAATGGTCGCACTTTATCGGCCCCTTGCGATGCCATGGTAATAGCACCTTCCAAAACTGCGCCCTCTTCTATCTCAAGTGTCGGAGAAGAGATGTTGCCAACAACTTTGCCCTTGCTCGTGATTTGCAATTTTCTTGCGGCGCGTATGTTCCCTTCCACATGCCCCTGAACCATCACGGTGCCGACATTAAGTTCCGCCTTTACATGGGCGTTCTCACCTATTATGAGATTATCGCTGGTGGTAACCTCGCCTTCAAACTTGCCGTCGATACGAACCGTACCTTCAAACGAAAGCAAACCGTTAAACTCGGTCCCCTCACCTAAAAAAGCCTTTATCACATCTTTATCCGTAGTGTCGCGCGCCATATCAGCTCCCGAAAGTTTTTTTGTTTAAATGTTAAACCGAATAATCAAAACCAAGACCACTGCCGTAGACAGACCAAGCCAGCATAGATTATCCTAAAAAGTGTTAAGCTTGCAATGAATTTTAAGAATCTATCCCTATTATCTCAAGCATCCTGTTCAGATCATCCGTATCGTGATAGTGGATATTTACAACCCCACCTTGAGCTTTGGTTTTGATATCTACCTTGCCACCTAATTTCCGCTCCAGATCAAGGCTGACTTTTCTGATAAATACATCGCTGGAACCTGTGCCCCGCTTGGTTTTTCCGGTTTTCTTTTTTACCTTACGCTCGACCTCGCGCACGTTCATTCCGGCATTTAGAATTTCAGCTCGCATGCGCATGCGCTCATCGTCACTGTCTAACGCGAGTAAAGCTCTTGCATGCCCCATTGTGAGCGTCCCTACTGCCAGATCATCTTTTATTTTTTCCGGCAGTCTTAGAAGACGCAAAGTATTGGCCACAGCGGGCCTGCTCTTACCCATTTTTTTTGAGAGCGCCTCCTGCGTAAACGCAAACTCTTTCATGAGCCTCTCATATGCCGCCGCTTCTTCTATAGGGTTTAAGTCTTCGCGCTGAATATTTTCCACTATCGCCATTTCCAGCGCTTCGGAATCTCGAACAATTCTTACTATTGCAGGAATTTTTTCATATCCAAGCGATTTTACCGCACGCCACCTGCGCTCGCCCGCAATTAATTCGTAACCATCTTTTTTCCTGGCGACAATGATAGGCTGTATAACACCCCGTTCTCTTATAGAACTTGCAAGGTCTGTGAGTGATTTTTCATCAAAAACCGTTCTTGGCTGAAATCTGCCGGGTGAAATCGCTTTAACCGGGACTTCGGCTATTCTTTCGCTTGAGGCCTCGTTTGCACCCTCTTTTTTTTCCGGTATAAGAGAGCTTAATCCCCTACCCAGGGCTTGCCTTGTCATGGTTTCCATTTCTCCCCCTTAAGCCTCGGCGGGCGCCTGCGAAGTCTCGTCCGCCTCTTGCTCTGCCGCAGTCAAAAATTCCTGTTTGTTCTTTTTTATCAATTCGTTAGCCAAATCTACAAATGCATCAGACCCCTTACAGTGAACATCGTAAAGTATGATTGGCTTCCCGTGGGAAGGCGCTTCCGAGAGGCGAACATTGCGAGGAATTACGGTTACAAAAAGGTTGTCTCCATAATAATTTTTTACCTCTGCCATCACTTGGCGCGAAAGGGTTGTTCTGCTATCCACCATAGAAAAGAGTATCCCCTCTATTTTCAACTTGGGGTTGAACGCATCCCGAACACGCACTATCGTTTTGTCGAGCTGGGCTAGCCCTTCCAACGCGTAATACTCCGTTTGCAGGGGAACGATAACAGAATCGGCCGCCGTTAATGAGTTTAGCGTAAGCATGCCGAGTGATGGCGGGCAATCGATGATGACGAAATCGAAATCGTCCGATATCTGATCTATAAGAGCAGATAAGCGATATTCCCTTCTTTCAAAGGTTACGAGTTCAATTTCGGCTCCGTAAAGATCGGTAGTAGACGGAATGGCTTTTAACCTGTCCACTACGGTGTCGTGCAACATCTCAGGTACTATTCTACCTTCCATTATGGCGGTATATATATTTGCGCCATCACTGTTTTTTGGCAATCCCAAACCGGTTGTAGCGTTCCCCTGCGGGTCGATATCGAGCAGAAGTACGTTTTGATCTGCGATTGCCAGGCATGCGGCAAGATTAACGGCGGTTGTTGTTTTACCAACCCCACCTTTTTGGTTGGCTATGCAAATGACCTTTTTCATCAGGTGAGTATATCAGCTCGAAAACAGATATTGGAAGCATTTTTTCGTTTTTATTTGTTTCACGTGAAACAACGCCTCTGCCGGTTTGGCTCTAGCTATTTTATTTGTTTCACGTGAAACATTCAAAGATATGGACGATCTTAAGATCTCCGAACCAGGCGGGAGTTGGCAAAATAGCGGTTTTGGCGGAAGGAAAGCTCTTGAGTAACGCCACAATCTCCTCCTCGGCATCGCCCCCCTTAAAAAAGTAGGCGGATGCCCCGCTTTTCATTTTCCCGCGAAACAGGGACATGATTTCCAGCATATCCCCAGTTGCGCGAGATACCAGAATATCCGCCGATGGCAGTTCAGTATCAGGATTAACGCGCAATACGGCGGCTTTTACATTCTCTTGCGTGAAAAAAGCGTCTTTAGCGATAGCCTGTTTTACAAAGGCAATTTTTTTACCGTGAGAATCAATAAGTAGATACTGGTTGGCACTATCCGCCATCGCCATTGGCACACCAGGTATCCCCGGCCCACAGCCAAAATCCAGAATTAACTGCCCGTTCTCCTTGGCGGACAGCTCCATCCCAAGCCAAGC
>JAJRTC010000235.1 GCA_024278445.1 Nitrospirota bacterium | reverse complement strand
GGCAAAGGGCAAAAAAGTTCCGGTAGAGGAGTGGCTCAAGACATCCGGCAAGACGAAGCATATGCTTAAAGACGAATATAAGGAAATCGTCGCCCGGCTTCAGGCCGAGATAGACAGAAGGTTTGTGCGCATCAAGGCGATGAGCGATAATCCTGATCTTTAGTAGCAATAACTGAAAAAACCTCCGAGACGGATAATAAAACGTTTCGGAGGCTTTTTTTTTGCCCTGAAAGCTGTTTACTAGCGCCTGCCGATTTTTCTTATGGCCCAGCGTCTGCGAAGGTACGGGATGTAATAAGGCGCGGTGACAGCCAGTGAAACCAGAAGTATTATGCTGATAATCATTCTTTGTTTCGCTCTTCTTTTTTCAGCCGTATCGGCCAGCCACATGATGTAATTAACCACGTCCCAGCGCATTCCCTCAAGCTTATCCTTGAAAACGGGCAGAACGTGGGCCGGCATGGGGGTTAACGGAATGCCGTTTGTGATTCTGGCATACATGGCCTGCGGGGTGTATGGCCCTATAAAAGTCCACGAGCGTGTGAGGTCTCTTGGCCATATCCGTTGGCCATAATCGTCTTTTAATTCTTTTGTGGGTGGGCCTTCGCCTAGTGGGCCGTGGCATTCGGGACATTTCAATTCTCTATATGCCATTTCGCCTCGTTGCACACTCTCCGGGGAATAGGGTATTCTCCCGCTTATGTCGAGAGGGGGCGGGTTTTCCGTGTCGTCAAAAAGATCTGTTAACGATTTTATATATGCGACAAGATCCCATATTTCCTGGCCTGACAGTACGTTTTTCCATGGTGGCATACCGGCGGACGACATCCCGTTTGATATTGCGTGATAGATATCTTCATCCCGCACCCGTGAGACGTCGGGCGGGCTTGTTTTTAGCTTGTATAGTCCGTCGGTGAAATCTCTGGGGCGTCTTGCCAGATACGTTGCCGCAGAACCGTCTCCACGCCCTTCAAAACCGTGGCACTGGAAGCAGTGTATGTCATATATCTTCTTTCCGTTTTCGACGGAGGCCGTCATGGCCACGGCAGATTGCGGCAGAAAGAAAATTGCGAAAAAGAGAAAAATTTTGTTCATGAGGTGGCTTACTTCCTTAACTTCTTGCATGATCGCCATTAAAACAACTCTGTAAAGCTACATGTACGAAGGGAACGATGTCTGTTTTCTCGTTATAATGGGGGCCGATCTGTAGGCAAGCCATCCCAGGGTAAGAAAACCTGTGGCCCCGTGCAAGACTATGTATGGCAGGAACATGCCTGACCAAACGATGTTGGCACCAAACGTGGCCTGCAAAAGCACGAGGATAAAAGTTATCACGGCGTTCCTCACGTTATACTTAGCCTTGATGGCGAATATCATGTAGCCTGTGACGAGCGTGAATATCAAAAGCGCCATTGCACGATGAATGACGTGTATTGCGACCTTGCCATCTATAAGAGTCGGAAGTATCTCGCCCCTGCAGAGCGGGAAATCGGGGCAGGCTAGCGACGCCTGACCATAACGGACAAAGATACCGATGATTACCTGAATAAAAACAATGGCGAACAGGTAAACATAGGTCCGCTCCTCGCTTGAGTATTCAACCCCTTTTTGTGTGACTCTGAACGCAAATATCATCAGCGTGAAGATTATAGTGGAGAGGACTATGTGGAACGAGATTATGCCCACATGCAACGCCCCTTCAAGCAGAGGCGCTTCTATTAACACAATGACCCCGCCAAAAACAGCGCCAAGGCCCAAAAGCCCAAGAGCGGTTGTAATTAGAGTACGTTCCAAACCCCTTACCGTTAGCCATGCGATGATAGTGGTGGAAAGAATTAAAATACCGGTTGTGCCGCCAAGCAGGCGATGGCTCCACTCAAACCATATCTGAAGTTCAAACGGTGGAATAACAGTGCCGTAACATAAGGGCCAGTCCGGGCAGGCCAGGCCGGAGCCTGTGGTAGTAACGACATTCCCCATTACCATGAGGGTGTATGTGAAAGCTATTGAAAGACCGATAAATATTCTAAGCATATCAAACGCCAAATTTAATGTTGCAAGTAATGCCGGAGCTAACCGGCTGTTAATTAAAAAATAAAGAGGACACATTATGCCACAAAAGAAATAATTGTGAGGAGAAGTTTAGTTGTTGTGAGTCATATTGTCTGTTTTGTTCTACTAATTTAAGAACATGTCTAGTCGGTATATTTTGTATATTGACGTGGGTGCGAATCTCATTTTTTCTTTTACAACTCACTGTAAAGGGTTTGAATGTGGTAATTGGTTGTTATTAAAGTGATTGTCAGCTTGGCCTGCTTGTTTTTCCTTTTTTTATTCTATATTTCGTGCGAGAGACCTGTCGATTTGTTTGGTGTGGCATAAAATGTGTTAACATCTCACTAAGTGCTATATGAAGAGTCTTAAGGGAGTAGATTGTTGAAAAAAATACAAATTTTATTGACCGGTCTGGTTCTGCTGGCCGGGCTTGCCATAGGAATAGTAACAATCCCAAATCCGCTAGGGAGCTACGTAATAGGCGAAGCGAAGGCCGCCGGGTATATGAAATATACCCCCATAGAAGCTTTTGACCTTGCAAAAGACATTTGCACCCAGTGCCACACGGAAGACCGGATAAGGATGTATTGCCCAAGGTGCGGGCCTCCTTTTGTGGCCGTTGTTCCACATATGCAAACCTTTGTGGATAATTACAGAAAAACAAAGCCCAAGCTTAAGGTAAGAGGCATGACGGAGCCGCAGGCGGTTGCGATAGTCCAAGTATATAACGCTATCGTGGGCAATTGGGAAACCGATTTTCGTGAGCAGGACATCTTAAAACTGATAGGCGGTTACAAACTGCTCTCCAAGCTCTACCTTACTCCTGTAGAGGAGAGGCCGATAGAATATGCTCTAAGCAATCGGGAAGACCTGAATATCGGTCACTTAAGCGGAGCCAGCGGGCTGGGTGCCCCAAAAGAAAAGCCTGCAAAGAAGGCGGCCGGAGACCATAAGCATAAAGAAGGAGACGGCCACGACCATGAGTAACACGCTTCCAGGTGATGCGCCATCCGGTGCTGGCTTGGAGAGTGCGGCTAAACTTTCCGGCAAAACCGGGCTTCGTGGCAGGCTTAACACAATCATCGTTCTTGTTGCGCTGGGGATAGTGTTAAACGCCATTTTCAGTGCGTCTCTTAAAAGCCGTACTTCCACCGAGATGCTAAAGGTGGGCGACAATATTCCCGCTTTTTCCGTAGAGCTTTTAGGTGGCGGCGAAACTAACCTTTCAGCTTTCACAGGGCGCCCCACTGTTTATTATTTTTTCGCTAACTGGTGCCCCTGTTCGCACGAGTCTATGACCTACATTAAAAGGGGAGTGGATGAACATGCGGAAGACGGGCTTGCGATCCTGATGGTTGGCATACAGGATTCTTCCTCAAACTTCGCAAAATTTGCCAAAACGCACGATATAAAATACCCAGTGGGTATAAACGGTGGTGAGCCTTTCGCCGGTGATATCGGTGTTCGCATCACTCCTACAACTGTTTTTGCCGATGCAGGCGGTGTGATTCGTGGCATATTCGTTGGCAAAATTGAGGAGTACGGACAGATAAAGGAACTGCTTAACAACATCGTGGCCAAGGCCGCGCAAGACACAGCGGCGTAACGGTATGTCTCTTATCGGAGCTTTCATCGGCGGTTTTTCAAGTTTCTTTTCCATCTGGGTTTTTTGCCTTATGCAGGTGGTTCCTTTTTTCGTAGCGCTAATGGTGGCAAGCTCATTGCTGGAAAACTCTGCCGGCCAGGTAAGTTGCACTGGTTGTGCCGGCGTTAAAAAAGCTGTTGCAACCGGCAGTGTGGCGCTTCTTGGCTTTATACTGGTTTTTATGGCTACGGGAATGAGCGGAACGTCTATAAGCCATGCCGTCTTTACCCACTCCGGAATGTTAAACCAGATAGGCGGGGTGGTCATCGGGCTTGTCGGGCTTTTCTTTGTAGGCCTTTTAACTGTAAGGGAGGGGGCTTTTCCCGCGCTTGGAATTGTAAAGGTTGTTTCTGTTTTTCTTTTTGGGGCCGCGTTGGGCTTGGCCTACAAACCTTGCGTCACCCCGACACTTACCAAAATATATAACATTAACACCGCGCCGGACAACGCACTTCTGGGGGGTGAATTACTTTTCTTCTATGCCTTGGGAATTTCGGTTGCTATCCTGTTCGCTGGCGCTTTTTTGTCGCGGCTTGCCGTAATGATAAAACCCAAGGTGGCAAGGTCAGGTATCAGAAAATTACTGGGTGTCATTATACTTATTGTCGCAGGCCTTATTCTGACAGATAAAATGACGTTGTATAAAAGCTTTCTTGTAGAAAGATTTGTAACTATCCCTATGGAGCACGGTAACATGGCTCACGATGGCGCCCCCGATCACTCAAAACATAAAATGCCGGATAATTCTGGCCAGAGCGCGGGCGAGCATAAGCATATGGAGAAACACGACCAATGAAGTTTTCAAAGTTTTCAAGTTTGTTAATGTTGCTGGCCGTTTTTATTATGGCTCCTAACGCCGTGTCTGCCGAGGATCATGGCAAAATGGATCATTCAAAGCATGAAACCCCGGTTTTAAAAGGTGCGGGGCATAACGCGGATGAACATGCCAAGGGCGAAAAAATAGAGATCGGGCGGATGAAGGTAACCCTTATGCCGGAGTATGATGGCGCGGGGCTTATCGTTATTAAAGAAGGTAAATTTGCCGACAAGTCCATGTTTCCAAGAGAAGTTACTTTTAACATTCCCAAGGGCGTGAAAAAAATTACAGACGTGTGCAGTCTTTCTCCCGGCGGCCAGCACTTCTGCCAGCTTTTTGAAATAACCGAAGGGCAAAACACCAATATACTTAACGCTAAACTTCCTTATTCCGATTTTTTTATCGATTTTAAATACTCGCCATTTGAGGCTAAAGAAAACTCGACGAGAACCTTTACCTACGATTTAAGCTCGCAATATGACATAAAAACCCTTGAGGTCAACATCCAGAAGCCTGCCCGTGTGGAGAAGTTTACGTTAACCCCGACAACGGCAAATACATATGAAAAAACAGGATATGAATATTACAAGTACGTTTTAAAAAATGTAAAGGCGGGCGAGACGAAAAGTTTTACCGTCTCCTATTATAAAGCAGACACCGCTCCTTCTGTAAGCGTGAAGTTTAAGGCGATGGGTGACAACAGAATTTTTAGCGGCAATATCGCCGAAATTCTTCTTGGTGCCGGTGTGTTGGCGCTGGCCTTCGTTATAGTTTGGCGCAGAAGAAAGACCGGAGTTTAAGGAGTTTTTCATTGTGAAACCGTTTTTAATGGCCTTGTCTTTGGTCTTTGTCTTGTCGTTCATGAGTGGCAAATATATATTCATAAGTTCCGCGCCGGAACAATCTGTCATGGGAATTTCCCATTCTCTGGCCTGCCCTTGCGAGTGTCCTATGGTGCTGGAGGATTGCCACATGAGTTGCGGGCTTTCATGGAAAGACCAGATAGGCGCACAGCTTATGGCCGGGAAAACCAGGACGGATATCACCGGTTATTTCTATAAAAGATATGGAGAAGCGGCGCTTCTCACCCCGTCACAGCGTGTGGCCGGAAAATGGTATCAGGTAACGAGGGGCGGTTATCCGATGAAGGACATGGTGCTGTTTGTGGCTATCGTGGCCGTGTGGGCTTCTATTAGTTACCTTGTTCTTGTGTCTATTGGTGAGAAAATATGGCCTGCGAGAGAAAAATGAGCAAAATAACCTGTATTACCGTGCTGGCCGTTTTATTCCTTTCCACCCATGTTTTCGGAGGTGAACTATATAAACGTATTCTTGTACCTAAAGGGATGGCTATTGTCGGCACGGGGCCAACGGAGCTTGCCACCCAGTTTGAAGGCACGAGAGCGCGGGCCGAGTGGTATGCAGACGAAACACCTCAACGGCAGATCGAGGTTGGCGCTTTTCTGATCGACTCTATCGAGGTTACAAATAAACGCTACAAAAAGATTTTCCCTGCACATAAGTATCCTTCAAACCTTGAGAACCATCCTGTTGTTAACGTAACATGGACACAAGCGAACGATTTTTGCGTGGCTGTTAGCGGCAGGCTCCCGACGGAAAATGAGTGGGAGAGGGCCGCCCGTGGTAACGATGGAAATATTTATCCTTGGGGAGACGAGTTCGACCCTGGCAAAGCCGTCTTTGTGGAAAGCGGGGGCGCTGAGGCCAAACTTAAGGTCGGCAGTTTTGAGCTGGAGGAATCGGGCAACACGCTTTTGGGCGGAACGCGTCCTGCCGGTTCTTATCCTGGCGGTGCAAGTTCCTTTGGAGTTTATGACATGGCCGGAAACGTATGGGAATGGGTTGCCGGATATTACGATAAGAACAACGCCTTAAGGTTATTAAAAGGTGGTTCGTGGCTTACTCCGCAAGTCAGCCTTCGCTCCGCTACGCGACTTTTTGATTTCGATGACAGCCGTTATAACGATTACGGATTTCGTTGCGCTTACAACCCTGAATAATGAAGATATTAAAAAAGTTTTTAAAGGTGATAATCGGGGTTCTCCTGCTGATTGTCTTGTCTGTTTCCGCTCTGGCTTTTTCCTTATACAGCACTGTTGAGGATCTTCGCCACGATGTTGGCAGGGGTGCCTTGTGGGCGCGGATTGAACTTTATAATCGCGGATATGTAAACGAGTTAACCCGTGACGATGTCTTGTATATCTATCATAAAAGCTGTTATCGGCAGTGCCATGGCGAATCTGCCATGATAACCGCCGTCCTTACTCCGGCCGGCTGGATGCAGGTTGTGGAGAGGATGCGGGTTAAGGAGGGCGTTAACATCTCCGGCAAAGAGGCGGAGGCGGTGATAGGTTATCTTGAGGAGCGGTATCCTGCAACAACGTCCGCTTATTCTTATGAAACCCGCAAGAAAGTGCATAACGTTGTGTGGCGCAACGATATGGGGATAAACGACATTTATTGTGATGTTTTTTATGTGACGCCTGAGTACCTTGAATCTATCGGGGCCAACCACTTGGTAGAAGAATATGACCTTGCGAACTATCATGTTTTTATAACCAGTTTCACCGTGCATGAAGGAGAGATTGAACTTGCCGACCTTGCCAAGCATGTTTTTCTTCGCACCCAAAATGGAACCATAAAAACAACCCCTCCATGGAAACTGCGTTTCCAGACTGCCGATAAACATCACTACGAAGCTATCGTGAGGTTTGATAAAAACGATCCTGCTGTTGCAGGTGCCCTGCCGTGGTTTGAGCTTGTGATAAAAAATATCGGTGGGCCGGAAGACCGGGTTTTCAGGTGGGATCTCCCTCTTGTGTATCCGCCAGAAGTATTAAAAGACCATAAAGGTGTGTGAGCGTATGAATATTAAACTGAAATTTTATGTTGTTATGTTTGCTCTTGTTGCCTTTGCCGGTTGTACCGAGCATGAAATGAAAGCTCCGCCCAAGATGAAACCTTTTAAAGCTATTCCGTTTACATTGCAGGATGTCTCCGGCAAAAAGATTTCTTTTGATGATTATGCGGGCAAAAGTGTTATTTTGAATTTCTGGGCCACATGGTGCGCCCCATGTGTAAAAGAGATGCCTTTGCTTGATAAGCTTGGGCGTGTCGGGAAAAGGGTAGGGCTTGAAGTTATTGTTGTAAACTACAAGGAAACGCTCGACACGGTTAGGAAGTTTACCGAAAAAAATGATTATGGTTCCCCTACTGTTTTAGTAGACGAATCCGGGAAATTGGCCGATCAATATCAGGTAATGGGGCTTCCCGCCACATTTTTTATAAACAGCGAGGGCATGGCCGTTTATTCCTATTTGGGTGAATTGACCAACGAAATTGCCAACAACGGGCTCCGTGCGTTAAAACTGGACGAGCGGATATGATGCCTAACCTGTAGGAAGTGTAAGGGTGACTTTTGTTTCCTTTCCAAGCTCAGACTCTATCGCAACCGATCCGTTGTGATTTGCCATGATGCTTTGTACAATCGAAAGCCCCATGCCGGTTCCATCGTCTTTTGTTGTAAAAAACGGGTCGAATACGAATTTCATATCGTCCTGGTCTATCCCTCTTCCACTATCGGCAACTGTGATAGCCACTGTTTCTGTAGGTGATGATAAGCTTCTTATCTTTATTCCCACCACTCCGTTATCTGGTGACGCCTGAATTGCGTTTAACAGTATGTTCAAGATCGCCTGATGAATCTTTGCGCTGTCCATTAGGGCCATCGGTATTACGGGTGGGAAGTCTCTGGTTATTGTCACTTCTTTTTCGGCACATACGGTTTTTACCACCGCAAGGGTTTTTTCAATAACTGTTTTCAGGCTTTGTCTTCGTAGTTTTACTGGTGAGGGTTTTGCGTAATCTATAAACTCCGTCACAATTCTTTCAAGGTTTATGACTTCGTCCTGCGCGATAGTGAAATGTTCTTTGTCTTCGCCTGTCGGGTGTAGCCTGTTTACCAGGATGGCGAGGTTCATTTTAATGGATGATAGCGGGTTTCGTATCTCATGGGCGATGCCTGTGCCAAGCCTGCCAAGGGAGGCCAGCCTTTCCTCATGCTTTAATTTTTCTTCCATCGCGTGCGCTTCTGTCACATCGTAAAGTATTCCCATTTCGCCTATGATTTTTGCATCGTCATTTTGCAAGGGTGAGGAACTTACCACCACTCTCCTCAAATCGCCGCACTTGTCTGCCACCTGCATTTCAAACGTTCGGCTTACTCCAAACTCCACGGGAACACTGCTTCTTTTACCCATACCTTTAATGGTGAGGACGTCTAAAAGAGGTTTTCCTATGGCTTCTTTTTTGTCATACCCCCAATCTGCGATATTGCTGTTTATATAAGTAATCTTTCCCTCCATATCGATTACCCATATAAGGTCGCTTGCGTTATCCAGAAGGCGTTTATAAAAGTTGTCCATGGTAGTTGACTTTAAATATTTTGGAAAAGCATGTTATCTATAAAAAAATTTGAAAATTCAGGGCTATCGACCAGGTTTATATGGCCCGCTTTTTTAGCTATTTTTTCAGATTCATCTCGTGCGTTTATTGAAAGCAGAGCCATTCTTCCGCCTATGCCGGCCGAGTTTTTAACAAATATAAATTCGGCATTTGGCATATCCGGAAGCATGCCGATGGCCTTGGCGTTTTCCATATTAATGGAGACCCCGAAAGAACCGGACATATAGACTTGGCATATCTCTTCGGGGGAAACATGCGTCTCCTTCATTAAAAGCTCAACGCCGGTTCTTATCGCCGACTTGGCTTTTTGCACCTCTTCTATATCCTTTGCCGATATGGTGATAGGGCTGTGCATTGCAGTCTCCTGCCTTGGCGTAATTATGAAATGCTCGTCTTTAATCTGCCGCCACTTGTCCTGATTAACGAAACGGCCCCTGTCGTTTATTATGCCGTGGCGCACAAACTCGGCGATGGCGTCTATTACGCTTGAACCGCAAAGCCCTATAGGGGCCATGCCGCCAATTGTTTTGTATCGGACTTTTTGATCGTCATCTATCCAAATGCTGTAGATTACCCCGTTCTGGCATGTTCTGCCGTGCGTCAGGCTTGCGCCTTCCAGAGCCGGGCCCGCCGCAACTGATGCGCAAAGCAGTTTACCTTTGCTGTTTATCACAAGCTCGCCGTTTGTGCCGATGTCTATAAACAATGACGTTTTATCTTTTTTGTGGAGGTTGGTCGCAAGTATTCCCGCGACCGTGTCCGACCCTACGAACCCGCTGATCGCTGGAAGGGTTTCGAGGTGGCAGTTCTGGTTAACCGCAAGTTTTGTTTTTGAACCTAATTCTTTTACCGGCATAGACACACGTCCGGAAATTTGAGGGATGAAAGGCGACTGCGATACGGATGCGGGAGAGAGGCCCCAAAAAAAGTGGATGATAACAGGATTACCGACCAGCACCATATCGTAAACATGCTGGTTTTGAAACGAGTTTTCCCTGTGGAAGTGGGAGATTATAGAGTTTATTCCATCTATCAGAGCATTTTGCATCTCCGGTATTATCGCAATGTCTTCAACCGCTCGTGTTGCGCGGGTTATTATATCCATCCCAAAACGGCGTTGCGGATTTTCAATGGACCCTACGCACAAAAGCTTTCCTGATTTCAAGTCATGAGCGTAGACTGAGATGGTTGTAGAACCGATATCGACGGTAAGCCCGTATAGTAGGTTTGATCTCGTGAAATCAAGTATCTCAGGTTTTCTTTTATCAATGATTATGTTCAGGGCCGACTCGTCGTTTGCGCTTATGGAGGCCAGCTTGGAGACGAGGCGTTGGGAAATTTCATAATCGCCAAGGTTTTTTTCTATCCAGCTTTTGGCGCAGTCAATGTTGTGTTCGTGGCAATGAAATTCTTCATTAACCCGCTCAATGGTGATGCTATTGGAAAAACCGTATCGCGCTATATCCTTTCCCACCGAGTGCTCTACCATCTCGTCGGGAACAAAAAGGGAATCGCGCTCAACCCTGCTTGAATGAGGGACGTATATTTCCATAGGCCCTTCTATCTTCACCTTGCACGCAAGCCGCTCGTTTTTTGCGCCGTTGCGGTTTTTTAGCTGTATCGCTTCTGTCCGCTCCGGAGCAACCGTTTTCCCCTGTTTAATTATTACCGCGCACTTGCCGCACGACCCTGTGTGGTTGCAGTAGTTTGTGATGTTAACGTCGGCTTCCAGAAGAAGATCCAAAAGATGATCGCCCGTGTGTGCGTTAATACTTTTTCTGTGAGGGAGGATGGTGATGATGTGCGAGTTTTCAGAGTGCCGGTTTGTGCAATCAATCGTATTTTTTTCATCTTCAGCGGCCCTCACGAGAGCCTTTATGTTTTCCACCCTGGAATAAAGTGGAATCTCGCACCCGCTACCTAAAATAAATCGCTCAGTCGTCCTGCTAACGGCGAGTAGCTTTTTGGCTTCCGCATATACCTCATCCGCCGAGCCTTCAAGGAACAGGAGCGGCTTGATGTTTCCGTTTATCACCGTTAGCCCCTTGCTTTCAAGGGCGGTTTCTAACGGCGTAACATAGTCTATCGTCGTTATATCCGCCCCGGTTTCGTTAAGGATGGCGCTGTTGCTCTGAACGGGCCCGGCGACTGAATACCATGCGATAGCGTTTTTATTTTTTACCTCGGAGAAAACATAGGTTACCGCGTCAAGCTCAAACTCTCTGAAAATTTTAGAGGGTAAAACGGCAGGGGAGGCCGAAGGGTCAAACATGATTATGCCATCGGCCCCCTCGTTTGCAAGGGCCACGGCAAATGTTCTGGAAACCTCCTTGCAAAACATAAGTATCTCCCTGAACTTATCCGGGTGATCTACAATCATGTAGAGCATTTGTTCTATGTCCATAATTCTGGAGGCCAATGTCATGGGGCCGATGGTGTGGGCGAAAACCGGAACTTCCCCGCCAAAAGATTTTTTTAAAAGCCTCACAGCTTTTAACATCTCAGGCATTCTTCCATCTACCTGCGGGTTTGGAAGCGAAAGCTTTGCCAAATCTTCATGGCAATTAATTACGGTTTTTTTTACATGCGGGTAATTGCCTTCCGGGTATTCAAGCTCGCAACCAATAGCTTCGGCCTCAACACACAGGTCAGCGGCGGCGAATACCGCGTCATATCCTATCTGCCGCTGTGCCTGCCCCTGAAGTTTGGCTATAAGCTCTCCTGAGCGGACATAATCACGCGGAGACACGTTGGCAAGTGTGGCGGTGATTGCCAGAGTTTCCGGTATTACCGGGGGCCTGTCTGTTTCTTCAAAATTAATAGTCGCGCGGACTCTTTCTAATGGATTCACGCTTTACTCGTAGTTTTGGGAGCCTGGGCGGCTTGGGCGTTCAGGAAATAGTCCAGGCCATCAAATGCGTCGTAGGCCAGATAGTCAAGACCAAGCGAGTCTACGTCCGATTGCAGGGCCGCCGACCCGCCGCCTACGACTTTTATATTGTTGTGTCCTTTTTCTGTAAGGCTGGACTTTATCAGCTTTATTTTTGGCAGGCACACAGTCATAAGGCTGGATACCCCCACAAAATCGGCACTCTCTTTTATGGCAGTATTAATAAACGTATCTACCGGAACGTCCTTGCCAAGGTTTATAACGTTAAAATTATTAAAACGGCATAACGTAGCCACTATATGTTTTCCAAGGTCATGCACGTCTCCTTGTATCGTTCCTATAACCAGTGTCGTGGTCGGCGCATCGGCTGGCGTGTCGATTTTCTGATCTGTGACCATTTTATCCAGCTCGTTCTGAAGTTGACGGGCCACGCATTCATCCATCACTTCTACCATGGCGCGGGAAGCTAAAAGCACATCAAGCAGTTGAAAGTTTTCAACCGTACACTTGTTGCGCAGGATGGCAAGGCCCTTCGAGACGGCTCCAACGATCTCTTCAACTTTGCAGGAGTTTTCAAGAAGTTTGCTGGCCAGTAAAACGGCTTCGGTGTTTTCGCCGCGTTGGACTAGTGTAGCAAGCTCGGTTAAGTGATCCACAGCTTTAAGCCTTATCAGTTATCGGTGAAATGAGTCGGTTTAATACTGTACCTGCTTATTTTCCTGTTAAGGCGTGGCCGCGTGATTCCCAGGATCTCGCATGTTTTGCCCTTGTGCCACTTGGTGTAGGTCAGAGTTTTGAAGATTTGCTCTTTTTCAACCTCGTTAAGTGATACAGGGCGGTAGCTGTTAGCATCGCGTGACCTTGTCGGCTCAAGCGACGGTTGTTCTCTCGGCTCTTCTTCCTGTGTGGAGTATGACGTTGTTTCCTGATCCACCACAGACGAAAAATGATCTTTTGTAAGGCAGTCTCCGTGAGACATTATTACCGCATGGGTTATTACGTTTTCAAGTTGTCGCACGTTTCCTTTCCAGTTTTGCGTCATCAGAAAATTTATAGAGTCGTTCGTAATATATTTTATGTTTCGGTTTGCCTCTTGCGATTTTTTCGCAACAAAATAAAGCGCGAGGTCGGGAATATCTTCCTTGCGATCATAAAGGGGCGGGATGTCTATCTTTATAACTTTGAACCTGTAGTACAGGTCTTCACGGAAAGCGCCCGTTCTTACCATCTGCTCTAAATTTCTGTTGGTAGCGGAAATTACGCGGCAATCGGCTTTTAGTTTGGATTTGCCACCAACCATCGCAAACTCGCGCTCCTGTAAAACGCGCAGTAGCTTGGCTTGCAGGTTTATGCTCATCTCCCCTATCTCATCTAAAAATATCGTGCCGTCACGCGCTAAAGAGAACCAGCCCTCCTTATGCTTTATAGCTCCGGTGAAAGCTCCTTTAACGTGGCCGAAAAGTTCTGATTCCAGCAGGGTGTCTACTATGGCGGAACAGTTAACGGAGATAAAAGGAGACGAGGCGTTAGGGCTGTTGTCGTGAATCGCCCGTGCAACCAGCTCCTTGCCTGTGCCGGATTCTCCGTTTATCAAAACGGTGGATTTGCTCAATGACACCATGCCTACCTGCTTGAAAAGGTCTTTCATTCTGTGGCTCTTGCCAATGAACAGGTCTTTTTGAGAGTTTAGCTTCGGCACTTCTATAAGAGATTGTGTCTCGCCGTTGTTGGTTACAAAAAACTCTCTGGCCTTGTCTACGGCGCTGTCGATCTCGTTTATGTCGATTGGCTTGTGGATATATTCGCCTACGCCGTTCTGGGCGGCTTTTACGGTAGACTCCATGTCCGGGAAGGCGGTTATCATTATTGAATAGTAGTTTTTATCTTTGCTCCTGATCTCTTTCAAAAACTCAACGCCATTGGCGTCTGGTAGCCTTACATCAAGAATAACTATGGCCGAATCAACAGGATCCAGGGCTTTTAGCCCATCTTCTGCCCTGTGAGCGGTTGTGACGTCGAATCCTCTGCGCTCAAAATGGAGCTTAAGGGTTCTGCATATAGATTTGTCGTCATCTATGATAACTATAGGTTGCCCATTCAGGACGGTCATATCCATACTCCCCTGTATTTTTCAGACCTCCCCACGAGGATCTTTCAAAACAAACTTGAACGGTAAAAAAATAACTTACTGCAAGCCAACACACTTTAACAATTAAAATATGGGCAACAGCCGGGCAGGTTTAGTGATTAAACGCATACCAGGCCAAAGCAAGCGACACTATAATGTTCATAGTGACGCCAAAGTGGATCATCCAGTCTAAAACCGTGAACTTACGCCCTAAAACAGACATTTTGAGTTTCCTCTCCATAATAGGTATGCAATGGCGCATATCACCGATATCACGCCTGCACCACACCACGTTATATTCAATATTGCACCTGAACGGCGCAAAATTAATTTAACAAAACGTCGAGTATACCCGAAAATTGCTCATTTTACACAACTATTAACAACGCGAACCCTTTATTTAGCTATAAAGCCTAATGACGGGAGTGATTTTGAGGAAGGTACCCCGGTAAAATACTTTTTCCACGAAAATGAATGATTAAGGTGCCACCTTAACAAGATGTTAAACAAAATATGCAATAAAAACTTGTTTCGTTAACAAAACCAGACCTTTAAGACCGAGTATTAAGCTTGGATTCTTTTGAATCTATTTTTTTGATCGCATAAAAGCCTTACAGAACGTCATTTTTTTCATTTGCAAGGTTGATTTTATGCCGTTTTCTGGAATAACGGGGAAATGGCACAGTTCTTGGATATGTATGTGGACTCGAACATCTGTTCGAAGAGTTTGTTGAGGGGATATATTAACCAGTCTAGTCGAGGGGGAATCGATTTGGGACAGAAACTTGTCGTGTTCGGAGTAGCCTTTGTTGTTTTTGTGGGTTTTTTCTTTGCGCTCGACTTTGTTTTGCAAAGCTCCCAGGGGCTGGAACTTTTTCCGTCTAATGGATAGCACTAGTTAATAGTCTGCTACCTGCTTTTTTTTCAATAAACCGTAGGGTTATTTTTATGCTTTTTGAGCTAATGAGGTCATCAAGACGTTTTGTCTGGGGGCTGTTTCTCGTTCTTTTTGCTACCTCCTTCCTTGTAGCACCTTTTAGCGACTCTCTTGTTTCGCAGGCATTTGCCAACGAAGAAGAAGCTGTGAGCGCCGAAGGTGCGACGGAAGCCGTGGAGTCGAACGAATGGAAACCTCAGCCGCCACCTAATCTGGAGCTTAAGGATTATCCGGTTATCGCTGGCTTTAATGGCAGGATAGTCGTTTGGTTCGTTGCCCAGTTGCATCTGTTTTTTGCCGCTTTTGTTCTTGGCGTTCCAATCTTTGTTTGGATCATTGAGATAATCGGCGTAACAACAAAAGATCCCAGGTATGACCGCATGGCGCACGAGTTCCAGAAGGTGGCCATGACTGGTTTCTCGCTTGCGGCGAGTTTTGGCGGGCTTTTGGCCTTCTCGCTTCTCACTTTCTATCCGGACTTCATGAAGTATATGGCGAGCGTGTTCGGCGAGACGATGATATATTACGCGCTCATGTTCTTTGTAGAGAGCTTCTTCCTTTATACCTATTACTATGGCTGGGATAAAATGAAGGAAGGGAAGGCGAAACTCCTTCACATAGGTCTCGGCTTTTGTTTGAATGCGTCGGGCATGGTCATCATGTTGCTGTCCAACAGCTGGACATCGTTTATGATGTCGCCCGCCGGTCTTGACGACACGGGCGCTTTAGCCGGTGGCGTTTACGCGGCGATGCACAACTTCCTGTGGAATCCACTGAACATTCACAGGTTTATAGCCAACATCGCATACGGCGGCTCGCTTACCGCCGCATATGCCGCATACAAATTCCTCACGGCTGAGAAGGCGGCGGATAAGGCACACTACGACTGGATGGGGTATACCTCCTTCCTGGTAGCTGTGGCTGGTCTTCTTCCTCTCCCGTTTGCCGGATACTGGCTTACTAAAGAGGTTTACGATTACTCACAGCAGATGGGCATCACTCTTATGGGCGGTGTTTTTGCGTGGCTGTTTATTATGCAGGCCGTGCTCATCGGCGCTATCTTCCTGTCGGCCAACTATTATTTGTGGTGCAGTCTCGGCAGGTCGCACGGGGCCGATCGCGTTAAGCGGATGATTCGCCCGTTAGCTTGGGTGATAGTGATTGCGTTTCTTATGTGGTTTACGCCGCACACGCTGGTTATGACTTCGAAAGAGTTAAGTCAAATCGGTGGGGCTCACCATCCGATCCTGGGTTCGTTTGGGGTCATGGCGGCTAAGAACACGGCTGTTAATACGCTGATTCTGGCGACATTCTTGAGTTACCAGATATTCAGCCGGTCTAATATCAGGTTTGTTGGTGATAGTTTCTGGGCCAAGAACGGCACTTCGATTCAAGTGGCGCTTTATGCCGCAGCGATGACGAATATTATTGGCCTCGGTATCTACAGTTACTTTATACCGGCCAGTGTACGTATCGGGTTGTCGGTTCCTCAGGTTGTCACTACTGTTGTGGTGCTTGTCTCTGCTACGATAATAGATTCGCTGATGTCTAAGCATAGCGAGGATCTTGGAGAGACCAAGTGGGGCGCTATGCCTATCCGATCGCAATATGCCCTTTTCGTCTTGGCGGTTTCGTTTACTTGGCTCATGGGGCTTATGGGTTACGTTCGCTCGGCTATTCGCCAGCACTGGCAT
>JAJRTC010000234.1 GCA_024278445.1 Nitrospirota bacterium | reverse complement strand
AGTGAGTCCAGAAAAGGTTACGGTCAAACGCAGGTTTCCCTTTTGTAGGGGTGGATTTGAAAACAGAAACCCCAAGAGAGAGAGCCTTTACGGTTTGGAAACCTAATATGACTATAGCGTGATGTATTGATGAAACCTGACGCATGTGACCATAGAAAGCCGAGTTAACAAGTTTTAATACGGTTGAGCTTATCGACTGGTCTTTCGATATGACCTCGGCCAAATCTGCCGCCGTAGAGTTTTCGTTTTCGGCTATCTTTATTATTTTTAGCAGAGTGGTTGGAAGCGTAGGAAGATCCAGAATCTTCTGTATGATTATTCGTTTTCTTTCTTTGTCCAGCAAACCAACACTCCTAAATAGTAAAAGGACCAGATATGCAAGCTTATAAGGGCGCTTATAAGGGTAGGAAATTATGATAGGATGATACACATTGGCTTAAAAAGAAACAACAAAAATGTTTTTTTGTGACATAAACAAGGGGTTACGCTTAAAAGTCAGACAGTTATATTTGGGCCGTTTTGTTACGATCTTGACTCTAACCAGAAATCCAGCACTTCTCTCACGGCTCCATTGCCGCCGCAACGGGTTGTGACCCAATTTGCGGCCTGAATAACTTTTTCGTGAGCGTCTGCCACGGCTATTGAAAGTTTCGAAATTTCCATGGCGGGGATGTCTATCACGTCATCTCCCATAAACGCTATTTTTGAGAGGTCAACTCCAAGTTCATCCGCCAGTTTACGAAGCGCGGCATCTTTTTTTCTTATGCCTTGGCGTACAGTCTTTATTTTCAGGTTATTAGCCCTTATCTGGGTTACCTTGGAAACGCGCCCGGAAATAAACGCAAGCCTAAGGCCGGCTTCGCGCGCCAGCACGATGCCATGCCCGTCTTTTACATCAAAACTTTTAAATTCAACACCTTCTTCATTGTAGGTAATCTTGCCGTCGGTCAAAACACCATCGACGTCCAGTACCAAAAGCTCGATGTCACGAATTTTTTCGCAAAAGTCTTTTTTTTCAAGTCTGCTCATTTAGATTTTCTCCCTTTGACTTAAGTCATATACCGTTTGTCCGTTTGGCAGTATATCCTTATGGCTTGTTTTAGTTGTTTTTGGAAGGTTTATTATGTCCGTGATTGGAAAACCTGTCATCCCGAAAGAGCATGGCGTGTGGCCGGCTCTTTTAATTCCGCTTTTGGCGGGTTCTTTTGTGAACCCGGTACCGGGTGGTGTGAGCGGTTCTGCCATTTTACTTTTGATCATCTCCGCCGTTGCCGGGATTTTTTTCCTGGAGCCTTTACGAATGCTTATAAAACCTCCGGCGGGAGGTGTGAGAAGCCGTTTTGTGGCGTGGCTGGTTATATATTTTCTGTTCCTGCTGGTTCCTGCGCTTGTTTTGATCGTTGTGTATGAGAGGAGTGGGCTTGCCTGGTTTTTTATTCCCGGCGTGTTGCTCACCGCTCTTCGGTTATGGTCTGCCATGGCCCGGGTACAAAGGGAGCTTTTCATAGAAGTCGTTGGAGTTTTTGGGCTGGCTTTAACCGCTTTGGCCGGTTCGTATGTCCAGAACGGTTTTCTACCAGCCTCATCTGTCTTTCTGTATTTTCTTTGTGCTATCTGGTTTCTCGACAGAACGTTCATGGCGAGGCGGGTTCTTTTTGGCCTCAGGAGCGGTGTGTGGATAGAGAATATAAAAGAGCGGGCCGTGTGGTTTCAAAAACAACTTTTTTATCACGCTTTGGCTTTAGGGCTGGTTTTGCTTGTTATCGTTCTCTCCAGCGGTTCAGTGCCGTTTTACGCTTTTTTACCATTTCTTTTGGCTACTTTTGCCAATGGACGTATAATCACGAGCAAGGCTCCTTTAACCGACCCTATGAAGGTCGGCTATTCGGAGCTTATACTTGGTCTTTTGTTTGGGTTTTCCCTCGTGGTTGCGTTCCGCACCTTTGTGGCAGTTTAGGTTAAGGGCCATATTTTCTTTCCCGCCCCTGTTGTTAAAGGGTAAACTAAACGGAATTATCCGATTTTCCATTATTGAAGGATTTGTTGATGATCGAAGGGGCGGAGTATAGCACCGATAGCCTGGATCCCAGAGAAGTGAAACTTGCCAAGGTCCTTATACGCAACAACAAAATGACGGTCGCTCAACTGAACGATTTTTTAAAAGAGCGCAACAGGTTTGAAGAGGATGGCAAAAGATATTTAGGAGACATCCTTGTTGATCGAAAATATATAGAGCAAGATGTTCTGGACCAGTTTTTTAAGGAAAACAACGACATGTACCATACCTTTTGCGAAAGACTTGTATTCGAGGGCTTTTTAACGCAGGAGCAATTCGAAGCCATAAAATCGCACGAGGAAGCTTCTACGAACCTTGTGTCCGCCTTGTCCAAACTCGGGATAATGACAAGAGACAGTTTTTCCAAACTTTTTTCAAAAAGAGTAAATGCCTTAAGGCTGGGTGACTGGCTTTTGACCAAAAAGAAAATCAAGGAGGAAAACCTTAAAAGTGCGCTGGACGAGCAAAACGTTTACAGGTTGCATGATTACCTCCTGTTTTACAAAATAGTTAACAAAGAGCTTATGGACAAGGTTAGAGAAAAATTTTCGATATAAATTTTTGATGTGCGCCGTTTGCGCACGATATGCATCATAGAAGGGGAAAAGATCAGCATGGGTATTATGGAAGGAAAAAAAGGGCTTATCGTGGGTGTGGCCAACGAGCGAAGCATCGCCTGGGGGATAGCCCGCGCCGCCGCTCGTGAAGGTGCCGAGCTTGCTTTCACGTACGCTCTTGACCAGCTTGAAAAAAGAGTGACGCCGCTGGCTGAATCTGTTGGCTCCACATTTGTGCACAAAATGGATGTTACCAATGATGTCCAAATGGACGAAGTTTTTGAAAAATTAAAAGAGCATTTCGGAACGATAGATTTTCTCGTACACGGCGTAGCATTTTCTGATAAGAACGAGCTTAAAGGGGCGTTTAGCGACACAACCCGCGCAAACTTTTTAAACACCATGGATATCTCCGCCTATTCTCTTACCGCGCTCTCAAGGCGTTCCGCTGAGATGATGCCT
>JAJRTC010000233.1 GCA_024278445.1 Nitrospirota bacterium | reverse complement strand
TGTTCTGCAACAGGGGATGGAGCTTGCCGAGGCGGCGCAGGTATATACCGTTCTCACGGTTGGCGACGGTCTTGTTTCGCAGTTGCCATCGCTTGTTATCTCCACGTCGGCAGGCCTTGTTGTGACCCGTGCCGCCGGAAGCGGTAACTTGGGTGAGGAACTGATTGAACAGTTAATGATAAGTTATCGCGCTTTTGCCATTGCATCGGCTGTTCTTCTTTTCCTTGCGATGATTCCGGGAATGCCGGGTGTGCCGTTCACGGGGCTTGGTCTCGTGGCCGCATTCGTGGCTTACACGTTGTATCAGGCTGATGAAGAAACAAAACAGGCTGTGGTGGATGAAGAAAAAAGGGTAGCGGAAACGCCCCCGCCTGAGAAGGTAGAGTCTTTATTGCCGTTAGATTCTCTTGAACTTGAGATAGGTTACGAGCTTATTCCGCTTGTAGACGCCGCACAAGGTGGTGAACTTCTGGAGAGAATAAAATCTGTGCGCAGGCAGTTTGCGCTGGAGATAGGAATTATCGTTCCGCCTATGCATATAAGGGACAACCTGCAACTTAAATCAAACGCATATTCGATATTGATAAAAGGTGTGGAAGTGGCAAAAGGCGAGCTTTGGATAAACCATCACCTTGCCATTAATCCTGGAACCGTTACGCAAAAAATATCGGGTGTTGAAACTGTAGACCCAACATTCGGCCTGCCTGCGTTATGGGTGACGGAAGCCAATAAAGAGAGAGCCAAGATGGCAGGATACACGGTTGTAG
Organism: Nitrospirota bacterium; assembly: GCA_024278445.1. Lineage (GTDB taxonomy): Bacteria > Nitrospinota_A > UBA7883 > UBA7883 > JAJRTC01 > JAJRTC01. Next base: position 9,478 of record JAJRTC010000233.1, on the reverse strand, counting down.
ACGCGGCAACCGTGATAACGACGCATGTAAAAGAGATAATCAGGCGAAGCGCCCATGAGCTTCTTAGCAGGCAAGACACCCAGAACCTCATAGACACCTACAAGGAGACGAACCCGAAAGTTGTAGAGGAACTGATACCGGGCCAGCTTACCCTGGGTCAGGTTCAGAAAGTTTTACAAAATCTTTTAAGAGAGCAGGTGTCGGTGCGCGATATCGGAACCATTCTCGAAACATTAAGCGACAAGGCCATGATAACGAAAGACACCGATGGCTTAACCGAATATGTTCGTGCCGCGTTGAGCCGTTCTATAAGCAAGTCGCTAAGGCTTGATGACGGAACCTTGCCCGTGATCGTTCTTGACCCGGCACTTGAAAGCAGAGTGGCAGGCGCCGTGCAACAGACGGAACATGGCGCTTATCTTTCGCTGGAGCCTGAGCTTGCCCAAAGGATTATAGACGCTATAAGGAGTCATTCAGATAAATTCGACATGTTAAACGCAAGCCCGGTTCTGCTAACGGGAGCCTTGGTTCGCATACCGCTTTACAGGTTAACCGAGCGGTTCATACCGAACCTTGTTGTAATTTCACACAACGAGCTTTCGCCAGATACGACTATAAATAATCTTGCAACCGTTCAAGTGTAGGTAATAAATATGAAAGTCAGACGTTACGAGGCGTATGACATGAACGAGGCCGTAAAAATGGTGAAGGCCGAGTTGGGGCCGAACGCCGTAATACTTTCGTCTCGCAGAAAAACCCGTGGCGAAGGGGCGTTTGGAATGTTCGGCAGAAGCGTGGTGGAAGTAACCGCCGCTTTACCTCACGAGCAACAGCAAAAGCTGAGTGGGACAAATGGTGGGTTATCTGGTGGAAACAAGCTCTACAGGTCAGGCGGTGTTCGCAGAAAAAACGTTGCGAAGAACCATGATAACGTGATAGACATCGGAGAAAGCGCCGCAATAGCCGTGGAGCCGCTTATAGACGGAATAGAGGAGATGAAAGAAACCTTAAATTCGTTCGTGGCAAACAACAGGTCACCGGGTGATTCGGCCATACGGGTGACGGACGATGTCCGTGAGTTAAAGTCGATGATCTCCTATCTCATAGACCAGTCGACTATAGAAAAAGAGAATGGGCTTGGTCGAAATTTTTTAACGCTGAAAAGGATATTAAGCGAGCGTGGAGTTTCCGCAGAATTTTCGCAAACGATCATAGACGAGTTTCTCAAGATAGGCGCAAACCGCGAGCCGGACATGCGAACGTTAATAGAAGCGACGGCTGTAAGAATGCGTGATGTTATGACGTTCGGAGGGATTATCGACAAGCCCGATACCAATGCTGAAGGGCCAAAAGTGGTGGCGCTTGTTGGACCTACAGGTTCCGGCAAAACTACGACGATAGCCAAAATAGCGGCTAACCTTACGGTAGACGGTGCCCGTGTGGGCCTTATTACGGTGGATACATACAGGATAGCCGCCGTTGAGCAGTTAAAAATATACGCAAACATACTCAATATCCCGCTGGAAGTGGCGCTTGCCCCGCAAGATATTGGCAGGGCCGTGCGTCTTTTTAAAAAAATGGACGTTGTTCTCATTGACACGGCTGGCAGGTCGCAAAGAGACTTGGCGAAGATAATGGAGTTAAAAAAGTTTTTGGGAAAAGGGATAGACGTAGACACGCGTCTTGTCATTTCGGCGGCATCCTCTGAACAACATATGGAGGAGACTGTAAAAGGTTTTTCAGAGCTTTCCGTTTCTGGTCTTGTTTTCACGAAACTGGACGAGGCGGCTCTGTTGGGCCCTATTTTTAACGTAAGCGCTCGAACAGGGCTTCCAGTTTCATATTTCACAACCGGGCAGAGCGTGCCGGAAGATATGGAAGAAGCGACTGCCAGACTTTATATAAAACGGCTTTTTAAAACAGATAAAACAGTTACTCAAAACTAAAATACCAGGAGACTAAAATGGATCAGGCAGGCTCTTTGCGGCGCATGGCAAGAGGAATTAATGGCAAGATAAAGGCTGGTGCGAGTTATGGCAAACTTCGCGGCCTGGCCGTCGCCTCCGGCAAGGGGGGTGTTGGAAAAACTAACACCGTGGCAAACTTGGCCTACGCCTTGAAGCGGGAAGGCAAAAGAGCCCTCGTGTTCGATGCAGACATGGGGCTTGGCAACATACACATTCTTCTTGGGGTTGCACCACGGTATAACCTGGATAACGTGTTATCGGGTGAAAAAACGCTGGATGAAATAATTCTTCACGGCCCTGGCGGAATAGAAATACTTCCGGCAAGTTCCGGCGCACGCGAGTTTTCAGAGTTAACCGGTGAGGAAAAACTCGCCCTGAAAACAGAACTTGAAGCGTTGGGAGAAAACTACGACTTTATACTTTTCGACATAGGCGCGGGGATATCGTCCAATGTCATGTATTTTTGCTCGGCGGCAAGCGAGATTGCCGTTATAACAACGGCAGAACCTACAGCCTTCGCCGATGCATATGCTCTTATAAAAGTTTTGTCCAAAAACTACGACACGCATAATTTCCAGCTTATCGTAAATAACGTTAAAACTTCATATGAGGGCGAAAATGTAAAATCGAGGTTAGAAAAAGTCGCAGACAGGTTCGGCCTTGACGTTCGTCTCGATTTTTTAGGCCATATACCAACGGACGACTCCGTTAGCCGGGCCGTTCGTTCGCAAAGGCTGTTTATAGAGGCATATCCTAATTCCAAAGCGGCGGAAGCTATAAGGCGGATAGCGTCGAGGCTTATAATTTCAAGAGAGCCTGTTGAATCTATCGGATGGGAAAAAGCCTTGTCGATATAGATGTTGGTTTACAAAAAACCGGTTTGCGAAAGGGTTTTTAAGCTATGAGTGACTTTGGTGCAAGGTTCCCGGCGGCTTTGGCGATTTTTGCCGCAGGTGTTGCCGGGTTTATATCCATGATAGCCGGTACGGAGATAATGACCGCCGTTTTAAGGGCTACAGGCGCAGGGATCGCCATGTATATTGTCGGAAAACTTATAGCCTTGGCCCTGTTTGAAGAGCGGGTGCGGCCCATTACAAGCGCGGCCCTGCTCGCCGCAAAGAAAAGAGAAGCCGAAGAGCGAGGCGAAAGCTAGGATGAACCTGTTCAGCTATGTATAAATCATAAAAAACACAAAGCTTTACAGTCGCCCCGTATGATTTTATAATCAGTTCGATTGACTAATTTAAAGCGCTCTGGATGAAAAATAAATATTATTCCGAACCTCCCGCAGGAGGCGTCAAGCTTGGCACACCGCAGGCCGACCAGCTCATAGTTGAGTATTCTCCGCTCATAAAATATGTGGCATACAGGCTTGCCATGCGTTTGCCCTCGCATATTGAGTTGGACGACCTTATTTCATCCGGTGTCATAGGGCTTATAGACGCTATCGAAAAGTTCAACCCGGACAAGGAAACACAGTTCAAGACATACGCGGAGATACGTATCCGTGGTGCCATGTTAGACGAGTTAAGAAGCCAGGACTGGGTGCCAAGGTCTGTAAGGCAGAAAGCCACAACGGTTTCTGCCGGATATGCCGAGTTGGAACAAAAGTTGGGCCGCCCCGCAGAAGACAAGGAAATGGCCGAACATATGGAAATGAGCCTTGTCGATTTTCATAATCTTCTGCAACAGGCGAAGGGCCAGGTGATTATGTCTATCGAAGACTTGGGCGGGGTTAGTAAAGACGGCGAAAAACGCGACCTTATGGAAGTGCTGGCCGGAACGAAAGAGACAGACCCTGAAACTTTGGCAAGGTTAAGCGAAATACGCACCATCATCGCGCAGGCTATCGATATGTTGCCTGAAAAAGAGCGGCTGGTGGTTTCGCTCTATTATTACGAAGAACTTACCATGAAAGAAATCGGCGAGGTGTTGGGGATAACCGAGTCACGCATTTCACAAATTCACACAAAATGCGTCTTGCGTCTGCGCGCGAAACTCCGCAAGTTCATCCATGACGATGAAGACCTCGACACAAGCGATATCGAGCGTGAATAACCGCTAAAGATCAAAAAGCGTTTCTGCCGGTTTTTTAGGTTTACGTCGCTTATTTTTTCTCGACAGCGATATCCCGATAAAGAAAATAGTAAGTGTGCCGATGACGGTTGTCATGAGGGGATGAAACGGGTTGGCCTGGGCAAACCAGATGTTGTGAGAGAACGTGGCCCACACGATAACCAGTATGCCGATGACAACACCTGTTATGGCTTGCGTTGATTCTGTTCTTCTTGATAACGCTCCCAAAAGGAAAAGCCCCAGCATACCGCCTGAAAAAATTCCCGCTAAACTCCACCACACGTCGAGTGCGCTTTTGATGGATATCATAAGCAGTGCGCAGGCCGTTCCCACCATGCCCATAACTATGGTGGTGACGCGCAAAAATTTTATTTTTTGATTTTCGCTTGCGGTTTTGTTTATAAAACGCAAATAGATGTCGCTCTGAATGATGGTGGAAGACGAGTTTAACGACGTATCTATAGAACTCATGGCGGCGGCAAAAAGGGCGGCGATTAAAAGCCCCGCTCCGCCCGGCGGAAGTTCTGTTGCAATGAAATACGGGAACACCCGGTCGCCCGTCACGTCTGCGGGGAGCAGGTCCGGGTATACGGTGTAATAACTAAAAAGCGCCGAGCCCAAAAATAAAAATAACGCGCTGACTGGAACATAAGTTAACGTGCCTATCCAGATAGATTTTCTGGCTTCGTCTAAAGATTTCGCCGTGTGGTAGCGTTGGATGTATGACTGGTCGATGCCGAAATTTTGCAGGTTAATGAACATGCCATAAAGCAGGACGAGCCAGAAGGTGGAATCTGTGAGTGACAATGTAAACGAGCCGAGCGAGAATTTGTCGCTATCGGCGGCGATGGTAAAAAGTTGCGACGGCCCCTCAGGCATATCAAAGATTATGGAGCCTGCGCAAAAAAGAGCGCCCAACGTTAACACCGCGCTTTGGATTGCGTCTGTCCATATCACGGCTTCAATGCCGCCTATAACGGTATAGAGGGTGACCAAAACCCCGGCAACGATGATGATGGTAAAAATATCCCAGCCAGTGAGGCGCTCCATCGCAATCGCTGCCAGGAACAGGATGGTTCCCATGCGTGCAAACTGGGTTAGCAGATAGCAGACCATTGCATAAAGCCTCGCCCACACGCCGAACCGCCGCTCAAGATATGCGTATGCGGAGATATCGCCCGCGTTTCTGTATAGCGGGGCGAACCAGCGCACGGCGATGTATGCGGCGAAGGGTAAAGAAAGCGAAAAAGCAAAAGCGTTCCAGTTAGACGTAAACGCTTTGCCGGGCAGAGCGAGGAACGAGATGGAGGAGAGGTATGTGCCGAAAATTGATAGCCCGACGACCCATCCGGGCAGTCTTCCGTTGGCAGACGTAAAACCTTCGGAAGTGGATGAGCGTTTATAAAAAAAACATCCGAAAGCAACAACGCCCGCGACGTAGATTGTTAATACGATGATATCGAGAGTTTGCATCGGTTATTTGTCAGCGAAATAAAATTGTCCTCAACGTATGTTTTCATACACTTGCGGGAATTTTCTCCCGCCTCCTTGACGAAACCATTTCACTCATTTTCGCCACGAAACTAATTTTTAGAGGTTCCCTAAGTATATATGTAGTGAGTGATGGAGAGAAGCCGGTAAAAATTTAAAATCTGGTTTTTAAACTTTAGCAAGATGCTTTAAAAGTGGAGGAGCAGGATGTTTTAGTAAGGCGTGTGGGCGTTGTCACCCTGAGCTTGTCGAAGGGTCTCAGGTTTATAAAGCTTGAGATGCTGAAACAAGTTCGCCCATAAGGCACACGCAGGGTGACAGAAGAACGAGATTGCCGTGTGTAAAAAGCGGTTGAGAAACCGAGGAAGGTTTTGAAGCGGGTTGGGGTAGAAAAACTATCGGTTTTCGAGTATTATTTCTTCTCATGTTATTTAAAGCTCCTGAAAACCAGAACATTTCTGAACAAGATCCCTTTGATTCTGATGCCTTAGGTCGCAAAGAAAGCGCTGAGATATTAACTGCGCTTGTTTCAAAAATCCAAGAACCGTTTGTCCTTGCGATCGATTCTCCTTGGGGGAGCGGTAAAACATGGTTTGTTAAGAGGTGGAAACAGCACCTGACAAACAATGGCTTTGCGTGCTTATATTTTAATGCGTGGGAAAGTGATTTTAGCGATGATCCTTTAGTTTCCCTTATTGCACAGATTGAGCTAAACATAGAAGATTTGGCTCCTGAGGATAGGTTAGAAAAAGTAAAAACGCACTTTAATAGCGCCAAAACACTTGGACTAGCTCTTGCCAAGCGATCACCATCTATAATTGTAAATATTGCTACAGGTGTAGATGTTGAAGGCGAGATAAAAAAAGTTGAGGATGCATACGCAAAAGAGAGATTAGAAAAATACAAGGCAGATGCGCTGGCGATTAAAGAGTTCAAAAAGAAACTTTCTGAGTTTGTAAATGATATTTATGGTCACGAGAAAAATCCAGCGAAGCCGTTAATATTTTTCATTGATGAGCTAGATCGTTGCCGACCAAATTATGCAATAGAGTTGCTGGAAAAAATTAAACATTTGTTCAATGTTGATAGAGTTATTTTTGTTCTATCCATAGATAAAGAGCAAATAGGGCATTCTATAAAATCATTATATGGGGCTGGATTTGGTGTTAATGGGTATCTGAAACGATTTATTAATTTGGAATATTCTTTGCCTGAACCGAATGCTGAGGCATTTTGTCGATATCTTTTGGAGCAATTTCAATTAGAAAACTATTTTTCAAATAGTCATGCAGATAAAGAAAAAGCTGTTGAAGTCTGTTCCAAATTATTTGCACTGTTTGGATTAAGCTTGCGAGAGCAAGAATCCTGTTTTACTCGTCTACGTATAGCGATTGAAATGATAGCCCGAAATAGCAAGTTTTCTTTTTACGCCCTTTGTTTTTTAATAGGTTTGAAAGAAGCCAACCTTGATCTATATAAAGCTTTTATTAGGCGCGAAGTATCGCATGAAGAAGTTTTAGAGTATATGCGGAGTAAACCTGGTGGAAGTGAGTTTTTCCAAGATGGTACTGGGGCTAATATCGAAGCGATAATCCTTGTTTTTGGGTGTAATATCAAAAGTGATTTCAAAGATATTTTGCAGCGTTACGAAAATGATTTTAATGGTACCACGCTAGGATCAAATGAGCGTGAGCGCCTAAGTAGAATTAGAGGGGCTCTTAATGAGTACCAAGAAGGTATTCATAACAGGCATAAACTTCATGAGGTGGTCAATAAAATTGAAATTACTGATAGATTCACCAAGCCAATAAAAAGAGTAAATCCATTGTAGTCCCCCCACTCTTCAAACCCCTCAAATTCTCCTTTTCCTCCACCTGCCGTTTAACACGATCAAAAACCGGTTTACCATGTGTTTCAAGAAGGCGGATAGACCGCCGAAAGGAAAAAAGAGAATGTTTGATTGTAGCCTTGCAGTAGCGGCGCAAAAAAGGCCGGGCCGTAAACTTAATGAGATTGTCGCGTCGCTAACGATCCTTGCCATCACATGCGGGGAGCGTATTAAGTCTCGTACAAAAAAATCCCCTCCCGCTAAGATAACGGGAGGGGAAAAATTAAAAATCTGGCGGCAGGGCAATAAAAAATTACGCTTTAGCCATCTTGATTTTGTTCAACGTGCTTCCCGCTTTGAACCATTCAATCTGCTCCTCGCTCATGGTGTGTTTCACCTCGATGGAATCTTCCGACCCATCCTTGTGTTTCAACACGGCGGTGAGCGATTTGCCCTGCGCAATCTCTGTCAACCCACGGATAGAAACTGTGTCACCCTCGGCGATCTTTTCGTAATCGGCAGGGTTTGCGAACGTAATCGGCAGTACCCCCTGCTTTTTAAGGTTCGTTTCGTGAATCCTTGCAAAAGAGCGAACCAGCACGGCCGCCGCGCCCAGGAACCGGGGGCTCATCGCCGCATGTTCGCGGGACGACCCTTCGCCGTAGTTTTCGTCACCAACGACGATCCAGCGCAAACCTTCGGCTTTCAACGCGCGGGCAAGTTCGTTGTTCGCCTGCTTCTCGCCCGTAAGCGGGTTTGTGCTTTGCCCGGCATCACCGGTAAAAGCGTTTATAGCACCTGTGAGCATGTTGTCGGAAATATTATCCAGGTGCCCACGGAACTTGAGCCACGGGCCGGCAGGTGAAATATGGTCTGTCGTACATTTGCCTTTAGCCTTCGTCAACAACTGAAGGTTTTCAAAGTTGGTTCCGTCCCACGGGGCGAATGGTGTTAGCAACTGCAGGCGTTTGCTAGCGGGGTCAACCGAGACTTCTACAGAAGAAGGATCGTTCGCCGGGGCGATAAATCCTTCGAGTTTCATGTTAAATCCTTTTTCCGGAACTTCAGGGGCCGATGCCGGTGCCGTGAGCTTAAACGAACCATTACCGGTGTTTATTTCGTCTTCCAGCGGATTGGAAGTCAGGTCGCCTGTAAGGCTGTATGCGACCACGACTTCCGGGCTTGCCACAAACGCAAAAGTGTTCGGGCTACCGTCGTTACGTTTCGGGAAGTTCCGGTTAAACGATGTGATGATAGAGTTTTTCGTCTCCTTGGTGATATCGTCTCTCTGCCATTGGCCGATGCACGGGCCGCACGCGTTTGCCAGAACCTGTCCGCCGATATCCTTAAACGCCTGCGACTGGCCGTCGCGGTCTATCGTTTCTTTAACCAGTATGGAACCTGGCGATACAAGGAACGCGGTTTTAGCGGTTGCGCCGTTCTCCTTCGCCTGCCGTGCGACATCCGCCGCGCGGGAGAGATCTTCATACGACGAGTTTGTACAAGAGCCGATAAGCGCCGCCGTCAGGTTTTCAGGATAACCATTCTTTTTCGCGTCTTCCGCCATCTGCGACACCGGGCGGGCCAGGTCTGGCGAATGCGGGCCTACAACGTGCGGCTCCAGAGTGGATAGATCAATTTCTATAACCCGGTCAAAATATTTTTCCGGGTTTTGTTCCACCTCAGGGTCTGCCCGTAACAAATGGCTCATTTTATCGGCCATGTCGGAACAGAAAGAGCGGCCCGTGGCGTTAAGGAAAGTTTTCATCCTGTCGTCATACGGGAAGACCGACGTAGTAGCGCCGATCTCGGCTCCCATATTTGTTATGGTCGCCTTGCCCGTGCAGGAGATAGACTCGCAACCATCGCCGAAATACTCAACGATGCTGTTGGTGCCGCCCTTAACGGTAAGGATGCCGGCAAGCTTTAATATGATATCTTTCGGGGCTGTCCAGCCGCTCAGTTTACCTGTCAGTTTTACGCCGATTGTTTTTGGGTAAAGAACCTCCCACGGCATACCGACCATAACGTCAACCGCGTCCGCGCCGCCAACACCGATGGCGATCATGCCGAGCCCGCCTGCGTTGACGGTGTGCGAGTCTGTGCCGATCATCAT
>JAJRTC010000232.1 GCA_024278445.1 Nitrospirota bacterium | reverse complement strand
TGGGAGTTAAGTTGTTCTATAGACGCTTCGTGTGCCGTTATCACTTCGCGTGTAAAAAGGGCCGTTAAAAATTTTCTTTTGACATCCGTTATGATGTCGTTTTTCGAAGTTTTTAATCTTGCCCTTGCTACGGCCAAGTAATGTTTTGCGCCACGCAGAGCCGCCCCTACCGAGCCGGAATAAATCCACTGCTCTAACTTGGCGTTTACTGAGTAATTGTCGTCCGGTTGAAACTGGAAAGACTGCCCGGGGGCGATTTCATATTTTTGGACGTTCCCCTCATATCTGTATGTAGTGCTAACGTCAAGATCAGGCAAGGCGCGGCCAAAGGCCTGTCTTTTACGGATATTGGCCATTTTCATCTGTTCTTCTGCCATCTGCAGGTCCGTATTACGTTTAAGGGCGATAAACACGGCTCTCTCCATGCTGAGCTCTTTAAACCCCAAACCGGCCAAAGCAGTGTTTGGCAGAAGTAAAAATGTAAAAATAAAAAAAACTGGTGCAGTTACGTGTTTCATCCTCTATCTCCGCTGTTAAAAAGGCCTGCCATCATTTCTTTGAGTACGTTTATGTAGTTTTCTATGTCTATCTTGGGGTCTATCCCCTTTTGCACGGTCATGCCGATGAACATGGAGATCATCACGCTGGCCACGGCTTCCGGGGTTACCCCTTTGTCCATTTCATCTTTTTTCTGGGCTTCACGGATAATCTCTGCGAAGGCGCGTCTATGCTCGGCCATGTCGTGGCGCAATGTTTTGTTAACTTTCGTATTGCGTAAAGATTCGGCCCAAAGCTCTATATCCAGCCGCATACAGTCGCTCCAGCCCGGGTTATTGAACCTGCAAAAAAACTCGTCTGCCATATTGTGAAGAGCTAAAAGGGTGTCTTTAGTCTCTTTTTTTTCGTCGATCAAGGTTATATTTCTTTGGCGATTTTCTTTGGCGATCGCCGTTATTATGTCTTCCTTGCTTTTAAAATAGCTGTATACGGCGCCGGGGCTTAAAGACGATGCTTTGCATATCTCCTGTATAGAGCTTTTGTATAACCCTTTGCGAGAAAAACAGGCAACGGCGGCGTCCAGAATCTGGCGTTTTCTGGCTGTGCGATGTTCTTTTGTAACTTTCGGCATTTTTACTTTCTTGATCTTTTTCTTGAATAAAACAAAACGAGCGTTCGTTTTGTTAAAAATAACTTTCTCTGCCTCTTTTGTCAAGCGGTAAGCAAAACCTGTAAGTTGTAATAGATTGGCATGGCGGATAGAATCTAGGGATTATGATGTAAAATCGCCTGAAGAGATTTTTAGGCTAAATTAAAGGGTAAACTCATGAGAGTTCTTTTTGTATACACAGATATAGACGTAAAAGGCGGAGCGCGAAGCTATCACTTCGGCCTTGGGCTCCTCTCCTCCGTTTTAAAAAGAGCAGGGCACGAAACAGAGCTTCACTACATGTTCGACAAGTGGGATCCTGAAGGTTATCTTGAACATATAAATCGCTTCAAACCGGATATCATCGGTTACACTTCCGATTCGTCCCAGATACGGTATGTCGCAAAGCTCATAAAGTTCGTAAAAGAGAAAAAGGGTGACACTATCTTCCAAATTGCCGGAGGAACCCACCCTTCGCTTTATCCTAAATGTCTTGAACTTATAGAAGAGCTTGATGCCATATGTGTTGGTGAAGGTGAAAACCCCTTGCTGGACCTTGTAACGGCTCTGGATACCGGAAAACCGCATGAAACACTGCCCGGTCTTTGGGTCAGGAATCAAGATAACGAGATTATGAGAAATCCGGGTGCCGCATTTTTTCATGAACTGGACGATATACCGTTTGGCGACCGGGAGATGTTTGACTATCAGGTTGTCATAGATTCTGATTTCGACAGGGCCACTTTTATGCTTTCCCGTGGATGTCCTTACAAGTGCAGTTATTGCGGCAGTCCTGCCATGGGGCAGTTGCAGGAAGGGAAATATGTTCGCTTTAGAAGCGTGGAAAACGGGATAGCCGAAATAAAGGGAGTGGTTACCCGTTACAAGGTTAAAAATATTTTCTTCGCCGACGATGTTTTTACGATCGACAGAAAATATGTAAAAGCGTTCTGCGAAGCTTACAAACGCGAGATCGGGCTCCCATTTGAAGTGACAACGCGCGTTGAAAGCTCAAACCCCGAAACGTTTAAATTACTTGCGGACGCAGGATGCACCCGTGTGGCGATGGGTATAGAATCCGGAAGCGAGGAGTTGCGTCGCAAAGTGCTAAACAGAAAAATGACTAACAATAAAATTCTGCAAGCTTTTAAAGACGCCAAGGGGGCCGGGCTCAAAACCAAGTCATACAACATTGTCGGTTTCCCGCACGAGACAAAAAAGATGCACGAAGACACAATAAAGCTTAACCGCGAGATATCGCCAGACGGTATCGCCTGTTATATCTTTAACCCCTATCCTGGAACGGCCCTTTATAACATTTCTATAAAGGATGGCTTTCTGAACGAAGGGCACTTGGACGAAGATTTTATCTCGCGCGCCGATACCCCTCTTGTAATGCCAGATTTTCCACGTGATGAAATTTTAAAGTGTTACAGAAACTTTGCGTTTAACGTGTATAAAGGGCGGTCGATGAAAAAGGCGATTCTATACAAGCTCTATTATTCACGTTTTGGCGAGAGTTTGTTGCGTATCTTCGATGCGGTTAAAAAGCCGATTCTAAAACTTGCCACAGGGTCGTAACCGCCTGAAAATGCTTATTGCGGTGTAGCCCCATATGCTACACTTCACTCTTCGTGCGCCCGTAGCTCAGCTGGATAGAGTATCGGATTCCGGTTCCGAGGGTCACAGGTTCGAATCCTGTCGGGCGCACCACTACTAGGCGTAGGGCCAGTTGGCGCTCAAGCGCCGATAGCAAGCGGGTGTTCTGCTGAGCCTAGAAATTTTTATCTGGCCACACCACTACCAGGCGTAGGGCCAGTTGGCGCTCAAGCGCCGATAGCATTAAAAAAGCTTACAGCGGTTCTCTTAAGTATGATGTACCATCATGGGTACACACTTTTTTGGTTAACTTTTTGAGGTAGAAGTGAAAAAGATAGAGGTTATCATCAAGCCGTTCAAGCTTGACGAGGTTAAAGACAAACTTAACGAGATTAGCGTACACGGCCTGACCGTTACCGAAGTAAAAGGTTTCGGACGTCAAAAAGGGCATACGGAGCTTTATCGGGGCGCAGAGTATGTGGTCGATTTCCTGCCCAAAATCAAGTTGGATATTATTGCGCCTGATGATCGGGTAGAGGAAATTGTGACGGCCGTTATAGAATCTGCACATACGGGCAGGATAGGCGACGGTAAAATTTTCGTTTCTCCGATAGAGGAGGTTATAAGGATACGCACCGGGGAGAGGGGCGAATCGGCTATTTAGCGGTTATTCTTTTCTTCTTTTTGCACAATCGCCGTTAAGGCTTCTTCTTCTGTTTTATATACAATATCTTCAATCTCCTCACAAAATTCGCCAAGCAGTTTTTTCATGGCTGGCGAAAGCCCGCAAAGTGCGAGGGTGCCGTTTTTTTTCGAAGACGCCTTGTATCGACTTACAAGAAACCCCGCCACGATAGAGTCCATGGCGTTCACTTTTTCAAGGTTTACCGCCACTTTGTGGTTAGTATCCGCAATAGCTAAATCCAGGCTGTTTTTAAGAGTAGCTAAAGTTGATGCCACCAGTTTGTCTTCCACTCTTAGGATTATAAAACCTTCGTCTGTTTTAAAGCGGTTTATAGGCATGAATTAAGGTTACTCAAGGTTTGGAGGTTTATTGACGGCATTTTATGGCAGGTTAAGCCGCATACCCTGTTTCATATTGATTGGCCTGATCGATGATTATAGACAAAACATCTTTTGTAGCAGATTTCAGGTTTTGATCGGTCGTCTTTTCCATCAACTCAGCTAATTCGTCTTTTCGCGCTAACAACTCGTTTATAAGAGGTTTTAGCCTTTTAAGAGAAATGTCGTTATTACCTAAAGCTGAGCCAAACATATCGAGGTCGGTCAAGGTTTTTTCAATTGTGTTTAACAATTCTTTTGAACCGGTGGCCGATCCTAAGCCAAACAAACGCATTTCCGGTAGTGGGGCCGCGCCACCCATAGCCCCTATTTTTGATGGTTCTTCACTCTTTAAAGTGTTTTTAAAAACCTTGTCGAACGAGGAGGTTTGCCCGGTTTTTTCCGCAGGTCTTGTTTTTTTCAGGGGGCCGCTATCAAGCGGGTTTATACCATCTGTTTTCATCATATATATCCTACAGGTTCGATTATAACATACCTATCGGACATTCGCGCTCTCCCCTTTACCCCCAAGTTAACCAGCCTCAAACATCTGAAAGGCCATTTTAAACAAGGTGTTTCCTTGGTGAGTTTTTGTCGAACTTCCATATTACAAAAATAACGGCAAAACCAAGAAGTGACCCGACCATAATATCGGCAGGGAAGTGAGTACCCAAGTACACGCGGGATATGGCGACAAGAAGAGCGCCAACATACAAAAGAAGGCGGAATCGCCCGTAATAAAGGGCAAAAAAAGTGGCGGCTGAAAATGCCGCCTGTGAGTGCCCGGATGGAAACGAGCGCGATTTTAACTTGTTCAACGGGGTGTAAACCGTCACCTGCTTCGCCGCGATCTCATGTCTGAACCTTTCAAGCGGTCGGTCTCGCTGGGTCGTATATTTCGCCAGATGCAGCGCTCCGCCCGCGACGGCCATAGAGATGAGAAATGTTAAAATCATGCGTCGCGCATTTTTTTTATCTTGCATGATAATGAACAAAATCCCGAAACCGATCCAGACGGAAGCATCGCCTGCGATGGTGAAAAGTGACATAAGCCCGTCCATGGCAGGGGTGCTAAGATTGCCATTAATCCAGAAAAAGAGGGTTTCATCAAGTTTTATTAAATTCATAAAGCTCTTAACCTGGCATTCGCGATCTTTTTACGAATT
>JAJRTC010000231.1 GCA_024278445.1 Nitrospirota bacterium | reverse complement strand
TGGTGCCGAGGGACGGAATCGAACCGCCGACACGAGGATTTTCAGTCCACTGCTCTACCGACTGAGCTACCTCGGCGCCAACAAAAAAATGGCGTCCCCAGCGGGAGTCGAACCCGCGTCGCCGCCGTGAAAGGGCGGTGTCCTGGGCCTCTAGACGATGGGGACGTTCATTACCTAACACTATATAAAACCGACCATTGCGTCATAATGGCCTTTGCCGGTTTATGCGTAAAATGGTGAGCCGCGTTGGATTTGAACCAACGACCCACTGCTTAAAAGGCAGTTGCTCTACCGACTGAGCTAGCGGCCCACACTTTAAACCGTCAACAAAAAACTCTAAGAGTAAATGAGAATACGCACAAAGTCAATATATAAAAAAACTCGCTAGGTTTGCCGTTGCGCTTTGATATTTAAAGGGTTATATTGACCCAGAACTAAAATGCTATCCAGCTTGGGAGTTTTCTATGAGAGCTAGACATTTTTTTACAATCACAATCTTGTTCTTGGTTCTAACCACCTGTTTTTCCTCTGCTGAAGACGATCTATGGAAAATAAAACTTCCTTTCAAAACGGCAATCATTAAATATGACGTTACGGGTAATGAGAAGGGGAGCGAGGTTTTATATATTCGCAAGGGCGGAATGGAAATGGCGAAACGGCATGAGAGTAAAGGCAAGATACTATTCATGTCTACGTCTACCAACACGATTGAGATAACGACTCCTGAAACCGTAATTAGCATCGATATGGATAAAAAGACGGGCACAAAAATGACGAATCCGCAGAAGTTCATGAAAGAGGAGTACGAGAAGCTCACGCCGGAAGAAAAAAAGACCGTGAAAAAAAACGCAGAAGAGATGGGGATGAGTGGTGCCAGCATGATGCAGAAGCTGGGCGGATCATTCAAGCCGAAAGCGGGCGAGCATTTAGGGTATGAGTGCGACATTGTGTCGTTTATGGGGATGACCGTTTGCCAGCTGAGCGGAACACCGATTGTATTAAAACAGGAAGGCTCCATCATGGGTATGGCGGCAAACATGGTGGCGACGGAGATTGAAAAAAACGCCTCCGTGCCGGATGACGTGTTTGAAGTTCCGGATGGTGTGGATGTCACTTTTTCGCAAGAGCAGGATGACATGAATCGCGAGATGGCACGCAAGATGATGGAAACTCTAAAAGACCCCGAAGCCGGAAAAAAAGTGCAGAAAGCCGGAGAAGAGATGGTGCGGGAGAGTAAACGCCAGGCTGACGAAGCCGATACTGCTGATGATACGGAAGAACCGGCGCAAGAGGAAAACGAAGGAAATGAGATGAAAAAGATGATGGAACAAGGGCTTGACGCGTTAAAGGGGATTTTTAATTAAGGCGCAGATTTTTTGTCCTTCGCCTCCATCGTGTGTCCGGTAGAGTCTTATGGTTGGGATTAAGAGGAAGGCATTCGATTGTCATTCTGAGCCCGTTCGATTCACTTCGTTCACTAAGGACAGGCTTCGCGAAGAATCTCAGGTTTTCACCTTCACCCAACCGCTCACCTCCCGCCCTAATTGTGAAAATCAAGATTTACATTTACAGAAAGGCACATTCAGGTCTTTAAAAGCCTTTACGGTTGTCAATTGCGAGGGAGGCTTTTTGTGACCGTGGCGATCCCGTTGGGAAAAGCATGGTTTGCGCCTGTCACATTGTTTTACATGAGATTGCCGTGTCGGCTTATAGCCTCCTCGCAATGACGCCAAGTAGACCTATGTCGCCGTAATTTCAGAGAAGCTCCGGATATTGTAAGGCCAATTCGTAACCTCTTTTTCCATTCTGTAAATGTAAGTTGTGATCATTGCACCTAATGGCACGCGAGAGTGAGGGATTTTTATTGTTCTCTGCGCCGTTAGCCGATAATAGCGCAGATGTGGTCGTTGAGTTTTTCTTTCAAGTCTTTGGCAGACGTCCATCGTATCTGGTTCATCTGGCTGACATCAAAATGTGATTCTTCTGCATCGATATCTTTTACTGTCCAGATAACCGGGATGCCCATGCCCATAGCATAGCCAGCCTTATAGTAAACGCGTTTCTGTGTCCCGTAAGATCAGCGACAACAAAACGGGAACGCCGGATTTCCTTGATGATCTTGAAAACTATGTTTTCATTGTGTGGCTCGATATCAACACGCAAAGCTTTGTACCCGGCATCTTTAATAGCAGGTTTAAAGCCATCGTCCCAGTCAGGCTTTATGTCGTCATCGAAACTCATGGCAACAAAGCATTGATCTGAGAAAATGGATTCATTTTGCGCTTTATCTAATCGGTCATATCCGTCGGGTGTAATTTGGGACGTGCAAGCATTCACCTGCATGTCGCTATTGATTAAACTACGTTCATCTAAAGACTTAATATGGTATTTAAACTCATCTCTATTTTTTGCCCAGGCCAAAGGGTAATCAGAATCATAATTTAAGCTCACCCCGCCACCGGGGGCATCTGTACGTTTCTCTATAGCCTGAAGTAGTAAAATCTGTTTTTCTGCAGGTGAATAATGGCGTATTGATTTTTCTATTGTGGCTACCAGGTCCTGCATGAGCATGGGAACTTTTATACCAGTTTCATTTCTATCTCTTATCCATGCCGAAAGCATGTGGGCGGGAGAGCGTGAATCTTGCGTATCGGATATAAACTCGCCAGAGGCTTCATACTTACCACAAACCGGACAGGAGTTAATGGTTGACATGCTTGGTACCCATTTAAACCTGTTAAACACGGCCCCGCCCCTACACCGATGCGCCTGCGCGATACTTTTCTATTTTCCTGTAAAGTTTAGGGCGCGACACTCCCAGAATTTTTGCCGCCCTGGAAATGTTGCCGTTTACCGTATCCAGCACAAAAAGGATATGCTCTTTTTCTATTTCGTTTAAGCTCATCAGGTGTCTTATTTTGCTGGCCTTCGATTTTTTCTCGAAGTTTAGCGGCAGGTCTTTCATTTGGATCACGTTTTTGTTAGACAACACGGCCGCCCGTTCCAAAACGTTTGAAAGCTCCCGCACGTTACCCGGCCAGTTATAGTTCAAAAGCGCTTCCACCGCTTTTTTAGCCAGACGTTTTTGTGCAACACCGTTGCCGGAAGCTAAAACTTCGTTAGCAAGTTCGGGTATGTCTTCTTTACGGTCGCGCAGGGGTGGCACGCTTATAGCCAACGTTGATATTTTATAATAAAAATCATCGCGGAACATTCCACGTTTCGTGAGGGCGAGAAGATCTTCGGAGGTAGACAGGATAAGACGTGTATTGGCAAAAATATCGACATGGCCGCCAACGCGCCTGAATTCACCCGTGTCCAGAAAATGAAGCAGTTTCACCTGAAACGACGATGGAACCTGTTCTATCTCTTTTAACATAACCGTTCCGCCGTCTGTATTTTCAATAAGTCCTCGTTTTTGTGGGCCGGCTCCAACGAAAGCGTTTGCCTCATGTCCGAAAAGCTCCACCTCAAGCGCCGCTTCCTTTAGCACGCCGCAATTGACCGCAACAAAAGGGTTGTCTTTTCTGTTTGACGACTGGTGTACGCTTATCGCAACTGTTTCTTTGCCTGCGCCGTTTTCACCTGCTACCAGCACAGGGCCCGTGGCGGATGAAACTATTGTAACCTGTTCCCTGATAGAGCGGATGGCTTCGGAAGAACCTCTTAACTTGTAGGATTTGATTCGTCTTTTAATGCCTTCTCTAAGCTTGCTGTTTTGCTCGCGAAGCATTTTTGTTTCAAACGCCTTGCGGATGATAAGCTCAAGTTCAAAAAGCTTGCAAGGTTTGGCCAGATAATCAAAAGCCCCAAGCCGCATCGATTCTATTGCGGAGTCGACAGTCGCCTGACCCGTGATAATAATCGCCTCGAATTCCGGGTGAATTATTTTTATTTCCCGCAGGAGGTCTATGCCGGAAATGCCCGGCATCATGATGTCTAAAAGTCCGATGTCAAACTCTCTTTGGTTGGCTATCTCAAGCGCTTCTTCACCAGATTCGCAAGCCACGACCTCGAACTCTGTTTTACTAAAGCGCCGGATCAGAAGCTCCCTGAAAGCTTCATCATCATCAACGACCAATAGTTGAATTTTGCGGCTATCCATCATGTTTAAAACCCTTCGTCATCAATACTCGTTCAGTTATTGTTTAAGTTAATATCCAGTGGAAGTTCTATCGTAAATGCAGCTCCGGCACCTGGAGTAGAGTTCACATAAAGGCGGCCC